>CAIYDT010000053.1 GCA_903924985.1 uncultured Acetobacteraceae bacterium | reverse complement strand
GTCAAAAAACCGCCAGTGCCGCCCGCAAGGCCAACCGCCGCATGGATCAACCCTCCGACGTTGAAAAACGAAGCTTAAATTCCGAACCCGGGTGTCTCAAAGTCGTTGACACGTTCCGTATTGCGCGGCGATCTGAAAGAGATTGCCCGAGAATACGGTAATATGATCACTCATTGTAAGGTGTCCTGGCGAGGTAAACTGCCGCCTGGCCAATGCAGTCTTGCGATAAAGCCAGAAATTGGATATTTTCGGCAGCCTGGACTATCGATCCAAACCCCTCTATGAATTGGCCGATGGGTATCGGGCTATCGGTCGACAAGGCTGCGGCTTTCGCTTCCTGATGCTGTTGTTGAGTTTGTAATGCCGCAACTGAGGCGTGGAGGGTCGTGGCCGTGGCAGCCAGGCCCGCCGGACTACTTCCGGCAGCATACGATGCAATCGCACTCCTTGTATCGGGAATTGGAAGCAGCGCTGCCGGAACAATATTATACATCAGGTTCAAGGCGGCCAGTGCTTCATCAGTCATCGATAATGCCGCGCTGAAATCGACAAGCACCGGATTTTCTATGACAGAACAGGATATTTTATACGGTATCCACCACTGGTTCCGGTACTCCGCTTGGAAAGCAGCAATCAATACAGGATACTTGAAGGTATTCCACGCCAGTGCGAGGGGCTGGCCCAGCGTTCGCAGCGTGTCGATCTCTCGTGCGCGTCCAGCGGCAAGAGGGCCGGACAAGACCCCTGCGAAGGAGATCGCGGCATCGTCCGGTCCAAGAATATCTGTAACCCGCCGGCCGGTGCTCAGATAGTGAACAGCCAATCGTTGGCGTCCGCCAAAGGTAATGCTGGCGGGTATCTCGAAGTCGCGAAAAACGATCGGACCGAGGGAGAGTGTGGCATCGGACATCGCGCAAATACCCTATCTGTTAGACAAAGGGGGTTTGACCGGGCCAAGTGGGCGTTCCATGGTTGGTCACGAAATTCGCGGTGGTCGGCGGACGTGAGAGCGCCCGTTCAAGATGATCGAGCACCCAATGCCCAAGGATCTGGCCGTCCAGGTGGATTTCGGTTACGTCCGAACAATCGGACGAAGCGGTGTCCTCATTGGAATGTGGGTCGAACCATGGCTTGGCCATCTGTTGGTCCCCAGATCGATCTCCGCCGGTCGGTGGCTGGTTCCGGTTTGCCGCGGTTGGAGCCCATGCCGCCAAGGTTTGCGGCAGCCTCGGTTTGGACGCCACAGTCTTTTCCGATTGTCCTCGGCTTCCAGCGATGGACGTTGGCGTAACCAGCGAGGCCCCAGGCGCCACCGAGAATGGCGTCCGTTGCACCGCGTAGACAGCGTCAGACCGGGGCCGCCGTAGACCTGGATGCTCCGGTACCGGTGTGATATTAGCGGGGGCCGATCCATTGTTGACACTCACTTCGACGGGATCACGTCCGTGAGAGACAACGGGAGGCACCGGCAGCACGCGCGACCCGGATCGAATCATTCCATTGTCCGTGTGTGCCGAGCCGGGCGGGCGCGAGGCTGGCCGAGGCACAACGTATTTGGCGGCTGGAATGATGGAGGACAAAGGGCCGAGGGAGGCGGACGGCTTTGGGCCCATGAATATCTGGGGCTTCGATGCGTCCGACCTATCCGAGTGTTTCGTCAGAAGCCTTCCTACACGATACGGTCCTGGCTCAACCGTTCGGCGGTATGTGTTGGCCGGCCTCCGAAACAGCGGTGCTATACTTGGCGACCTGGCTACCGTCGTACGTAATGTCGGCAACCTCGGCGCTTTTGCCATTGGCCGATAGACTGACAATGCCACCGGAACAGGTAACCCGCGCAAACCTATCATCCGATCTCCAGATATTAGTCAGATCTGGGCGATCCGACGTGCCATTGGCGAGATGCCCAATCGAACTGGCAACCATCCAAGGCTCCCAACGCCACGATAAAAGCCTGCCGTTCGTCGACAGGCAGCGAAAAAGCGATGTCGAAAGGCACCCCATTCCTGACCAGGTACAAGCAGTCGATCAGGTCGGGGTGCCTGGCAAGTTTCCCGCCGCGGCCTCGGAGGCGTCATCGGGGGTCGTAAGGGCGCTCGCGACCGCGTCGAGCCCCGGATCTCCCAATCTGCCAACCAGTCCTTCGATCTGCTGCTCGGTCGCAGGCATCGGGACAGGTACCCCGTCGATTTCCACCACGGAGGCTGCCAGCATGGCGACACCCAACCAAGCCTGGTTCTCCGACAATACAGGTCCCGCGGCCTTGAGAAGCCGCAGCTTATCCAAGGCATTCAGCCTCCGGACGGCAAGCTTGCGTCCGGCTTTGTCGGCGGTGGAAAGCCGTTCCTCGGCCAGGCCAAGCACGCTCGCGGTGGGTGTCATCAGATCCTCCGTCGCGTCGTCGCGAAGAATTCCAGCTTCTGCTTAACGCTGGAATCACCTCGCCAAGTCCCTGAACTCGCAAGGCGGAAGGAAACCCGATCGTACTGGTAGGTCGACGTCGATCCATCGGGTTCAGTGATATACTGATACATCGTGCCGGTCGATGAACCCGCGCCGTTGTAATATTGTTGCTCCGTGGCGGCGACGAAATCGTCTACGGCCGAATTGCCGCGGTCGAGATCGAAGGTGCCTTCCCAGCCCTTGGGCAGCTCGGTGCCCATGTGGGTCCCGTCCATCCTGCTTACCCTAACCGATTGGGTCAGCTGGTGGCTTTCAAAGGCCGTAACGTAGGTCAGATCGATACGCCCCGATGGTACCATGACCACCAACTGGGTGTCTCGCCCGACGGAGAATGCGGTGAATGACACGTGGTGCTCCCGTTAGGCTGGCTGGCCGGAGGGCAGCGTCTGCGTCGTGACGCTGACTGTCTGACCGCCTTCCAGATTGATAAGGAAGATCTCGTTGATCGCCTGATATTGGACCTGAATGTCCGCTTGAACGTATCCAAGCCCTGTCCGGCTGGCGGGATTGTTGGATGCGTCGCAAATCACGCTGAACGGTAACGCGCCGGTCACACTGCCCAGCAGGCCTTGGTTGAGCATGTTTTGCAGAAAGGACAGCAAGGTCGCCCTGATCTGGCGCAGCAAAGTGGCGTTGATGACCTGCCCGACATACAGACCCATCCCCGCGGCGAGAGTGGCGGCGATGAAGTTGGTCAGCCGGGTATAGTTGTCACCGTTGATCGTCACATTGGACGACGAATTGCGGCCGCCCCGCACACCCCAAAAGCTGCCCGCCGGCTGGGGATTGCAGACCACGTCGATCCCGGCGCTCAACAAGGCTGACAGGTCCGCGACCGAGTAGGACGTGTTCTGCCCGGAACCCGGCACGCCAAAATTTTGGCTCCCCAGTATGCCGTACAGCGGCTTGTTCAGGCTTGACTGCTCGGGGGACAAATTGGCCAGCCGGCCGGCCACGAACCCCTGCGGGGATACCAGTCGGATCGTGCTGTTTGCCTGATCCGACCACCACAGCCAGTCGCCGAACATGAGCTTCGCGGCGTAAGAATCCAGGCCCGCCGCATGCACGACGGAGATCGCGTTTTGAATCGTATCTCCGGGGGGACCGGTCAGGATCATGTATACGCCTTCTTGCAATCCGAAGGCAGCCTGTGTCGTCCAGTGCGCCGGATCGGCGGCGTCGGCGATCAGGGCGATACCGCAGCCCTGGCCTCGTAGCGCGTAAAGACCGGTCCGGGTCGCACCGTCCTGTCCGATCAGCTGAGAAATTTCCATCCCCGTGATGCCGTCGGTGCCAGGAACCGTGCTGCCCAGGGAAATGGAGAAGCTGGACGGCGCGACAGTGGCCCCGCCGGCATTGACGGTTATAAGCCGGGACGGCCCTCGTTGCGGCCCCTGGCCGGTGTTCACCGCGGCTGCGAGGTTAAGCCAGAAGGCCGCGCCGGTTCCCGCGATATTGTCATAGAGTTCGGGACGCGCCCCCGGCAACCCGACCAGCAGTTGCCAGGTCGACGCTTTGGAGCCGGCCTGCAAGGTCACGACAATCTGATTGCCGAGGGCGCCGGTATGGATCGCGGTAAAGGCGACGGTTGTGCCCGGCGGGCTGCTCTGGGCGGCGGTGTCGGTTCCGTCGGTGACGCGCACACAGCGGAAGTCCTGCGCACCCTGTTGCACGGCGGTTGCGACATGGGTTCCCATATCGAATGGCCGAGCGACGACGGGGCCGAAATTTCCGTTGTAGTCAGCCATGGTCGAGACAATGACGGGCTGCCCAACTGCCCCCCATGACGCCGTGCCGACGATGCCGACGATGTTCGTCGGAACACCGTTCAGCACCAGATTTTGCGGGGGAACGACCTGGACGTAGAGGTCGGGAACGATCAGTGCCGTGGTATTGATGGCACCTTGTTGTACTACTGGCATGATTGACTGCCTCGCGAACAAAGGAATAATATAGTGCGCCGAATGTCAGACGCTGATGCCGATGGCGTTCAAGACGAGATCGCCGAATATCATTGAGGGTAGAGATGCCGATACGATGGTTGGATATTCGACCGCGTAAAGCAGATCTCGCCGGTACAGAATGGCGCTCTGCGATTGATCGAAGACCGCGGTATTCTTGTAAACGATACGCCCCAGACTGGTGTCCGGCAGATCGATGAACGTCAGGGCTGCCAATGCCGCATCGACAGTGGAACTCGCGCTGTCGCGCAGGGCCGGGGTTGGGCACCAAAAGCTAATCCGCAGATCGTGAGACTGCCGCCGAATCTCCCGTAGCGCGGGACTGTCGGCGACGACTCGCACAACGATGTCCGAAGCACCCGAAATGATCAGGGTACTGCCCGACAACTGCACGATCTGCCCTACCCTGATCATCGCACCGAGATTCGCGGCGACGGAGGCCGGCGTATCGCCGGCTACCGTCCGATAAGCGAAGGTCAGGTTACCGAACATAAGTCCAGCAATCTGCCCAACATCGGCGGTCCCGCTGAAAGTCACCGTGTTTCCGGTAACCGCACCCAAAAGTGTCGGTATGGCAGGTGCGCCATGCCACTCCGACGGGTAGTGCGTCATGGTCTTTCCTGGCGTGCTATCCGGGAACACAGTGACGTTCACTCTGCCTGCCCTTAGGTCGGCATCCAGGCCAACCGGTGCCGGCCATCCGCGATAGATGCGGCAGTCGGCGCCGACAGTGCTCGGTGCGGCTAGCCCGCCCGGGTAAAGCGAGGCGGTCGCCAGCCCGACAAGGGTGGTTTCGATGTCTGCGAGGTCGGCCATCAGGTGGACGCCTGCTTCACGGCGAGGCGCCAACCCATCTCTGTCAGCTCCGCTGCCGCGACTATGGCGCTGCGTCCGAGGTCGTCGGAGAACAGATCGCCCGTCTGGAGGATGATACCTGCCCAGGCAGGCATCAGCACCGTCCAGTACGGCACTGAGACATCGCTGGGCAAACCCGCGGTTGGATTGCCGGTATCGTTCACACCCAGCACGCTGGCCGGCCAGTCTTCCAACAGAACCACTGTGTTGCCTTGGATAAGGCCGCCGTATTCGTTGGCCCCAAGCGTCCCCGGCGGAATCGCTCGGGCCATCGTGACCTGGCGGTTGGTCTGAACGCAGAGTGGTTCCGCCAAACCTTGTTGTGTCGCTATGAACATCGTTCGGCCCGGCTGAACCAGGTAGTCGCCGGCCTGGGTGTAGGCGGCATCGAAAATACCGTGCCACAGCGCGTCGCCATAGACGTTGGATGTCAGCACGCCCCCCTTGCGGGGGGTGAAAGCGGCATGCATGCGCAGAACGCGATGGGTAGGGTCCAGCGGACCCAGGGGCCCCTGGGGGCGATAAAGATCGGTGACCGCCCCCATCGTACGGGCGGCGATGTTCATGCCCCAGCGCAGCCGGTCCAGGAGTGTCGCCTGATCCATGTCACACGATCACCCGGGTTGCCCTGGTCGGAAAGAACGGGCCGGACTGCACACCCAGGAAGGCGCACAGGCGCCGGCGCCATTCGTCGAATAGCGCCAGGCGGTCCTGCGGCTCGGTCCGGTTGCGGGTCCATACCGCGGCCTGATCGGTGTCCAGGCTATCGCCCGCACGCGGTACGGCGAGTTCGAGGTTCGTCAGCGTCGCCAGATACCGGCGCACGATCCCAAGTTCAGGGTTAGCCAGGGTGTTCATCCGGGTCTCCAGCAGCACGAACTGCTGATACAAAACCCATGCTTGGCCACCGGTCCCGCCAACCGCCACCGTGGGGTAGCCGCAATGGCGCCGGATGTCGGTTTTTTCTGCGTCCGAAAGGGGCGTCATTGCGTTAACCACCTACCGCAAAATATTTAACCAATGTGCTCGATCATCACCGCGCGCTTGAACGCGGCATTGGTCGCCGTCGGGATCGTGGTCGGCGTGGTGGTCGTATCCGACGGCGTGCAGAACCCGCCGATCCAATACCAGGACTGCGCGATGATCTGCTGCAAGCGGTCGACCGGCTCGCGCGTCACCATGGCGATCCCGTCCACCATGGAAACGATGGAGTCAGCCGGCGCCACGTCATCGGCTGCCATGCCGGCGAAATCGCCCTCGATCAGGGCACCCTGGCCGCAGATGATCGGGCGACGTACCAGCGCCCCGGCGATGGTGGGATGCGCGGTGACGAAGGCTTCGTTGGTCGTTACGAACCGCAATCCCAGGAATTCGTTGGTCATCCCACGCTTAAACACCAGGTTGGCGGAGGTCGCACCCTGATACAGCTGCTTGAAATCGGGATCCATGAAGAGCTGCCGAGCGGACATCGGGTCCAGATAGCAGTTGTAGGCTCCGCCGATGTCAGGCACGGCGTTCAAACGAAGCTTCGCGACCGAATCCAGCAGAGCTGCCATCGTCAGTGTGTCAGTCGTTTGGATAAGCGCCGTGTTGGTCCGCTGATTCGGACGCGCCATCGAACAGGCTGTGGAGGCCATAACCGTGTTGCCAGCGGTACCGTCGCTGACGCTGACATTACCGGACAAGGTCAACACGCCGGAGACACCGTTCGGTGCGGTCGAAACGCTCGGTGCGTCGGCGACCGCGGCAACGGCCGTGTAGCTGTTCGCGCCGATGGTGACGGTCAGCGTATTCGTCGCGCTGACGGGCTGCTGCACGCCGTTCACGAATACCATCTGGAACCCGCGGATGTCGTCCACCGCCACGGCCGGGCCCGCCGACGTCAGGGTTGTCCGGACGCGCGTGTTGCCACCGAAGTAGGCATTATAAAGGACATTGCGCGCAATTTCATCCAAGCTGCGCGCCGCCTGCTCGCCGTTGACATAGGCGTTCTGCAGGAACTGCGAGGCGATACCGACACGGCTGGTTACCATGTTCAGGTCGGTGGTCGCGGCGTAGTGGTTGATGCTGAGGGTGTACTGCTCAACGCCCCAGCCGGTAGGGGTCAGGCCGTTGTCCAGGTTGGTGTTGGTCGACGGCGCCAGCGGCGTGGTCACCGTCGGCTTGAGACCCGCTCGGGTTTTGGTCAAGGTTTCGCCAATGCCTACTGAGATTGCCTCGCGGTCGGCGCAGGAGCGATAACCGAGACGCGAACGCAGCGCCTGCTGGAATTCGCGCTCCAGGAAACCCTGCTGGATGATCGGCTGCAGAGCGGCGGGAAAATTCTGAATACCCATTTTCGATCCTTAATAAATTGTCGTGGCTTACGGCCGGTAGCGGAGAATGGCCTCGCGCGCGGTCTGGTATTCCGATTCGGTCATCTCGGTCGCGAGTTTTTGGCGCGGCGGTTGCGACGGCGGCGCGCCGCCCGGAGCGGAGGTAGAAGGTTTGCCGAACAACCAGGGCTTTTCCTTGCGGACCTTTTCCATCAAGGCCAACGCACCCTGCACCTCGCCGTCTTCGGTCACCGTTACGCGCGAGAGATCGAGCATCTTCAGCCCGTCCAAATCGATCATGCCCGCGCGAGTCGCTTCCGCCTGCAGATGGGCTTTGACGATGCCGCTTTCAGCCTTTTGCTTCACCTGCACCAATTCGCGTTCCAGGTGCTCGCAGCGCGCCCGAAGCTCAGCCACCGGATCGGCGGCAACATCGGTGTTCTGAATATCTTCTGACATTACCGGACTTTCTGGTTTTGGTCGGTTTCGATACGGCTCAATTCACCGGGGATGTCTTCTATATCATAGGATGGAGCGAGTGTTTTGATGGCGGTTTCCCGGCTTATATGACCGGAGGCGGCAAGCACTGAAAGCGTCTGTGCGTCACGTTGCCGATCCTCCGACGACACCGGATACCAATCGGGCCAGCGGAGCGACAGAGCGGCATCGACGTCCAGCGACCCCACTTGCTCACCGGCGATAATCAGCGAGTATTTTTGGGACGCCTTTACGACCATACGCATCAAGGCCAGCAGTGCACCTTCACCGTAGGTGACTCGCAAACTGTCGGCGAGCCACACCAGTCCCTGGTTCAACATTTCCAAGGCGCGCCCAGACTGGGCCGCCGTCATACGATCGGGACTTGCTCTGTTGCCATGTACGCTTTCGAGCGCGAGCTCTCGTAGCATTCGCACATACTCGATGACCGCCGCGGATGCCGTACCGCCGATTTCCAGTAACCGGGCATCGCCTTTTTCGCTGACAATCAGAGCATTTCCAGCCCCTTTTACGATTTCGGAGTCCGCACTCGCGGGCTCCTTGATCAGCAGTGTCGGATCGCTGCTGTATTTCAGCCCTCGGCCAGCCTGGCTTAGTTGGTAGTCAATTTCGATTTGGGTCTCAACGGCAGCTCTGAATGTGCAAGCGCCGTCGTTGGGATCTCCGGTAACCGAGAAACCGGGGAGATTCCGGATCCACGCCACCGGGACAAAGCCCAGCCCGTGCCGGATCGTTCGGGCCAGGTCCACATCGGGAAGTCGCGCCGATGTTGTCGGCGAAGGCAGGAACCACGTTTCGGTGTCGGTATCCCAGCTTCGTACGAACCAATACTCCTGATCGGGATCTTCAATATCGTAGCCATTTGTCGCCAGGATCGTGCCACGAACCTTGTAGCGTTCGGTAACAGACAACAGATCGTCGGGCGCCTCTGGGTCCCATACAGGTGTCAGGTACAGTGTGTCCAGGTAATTGAAAAACACCCGCCCGCGCAGCACGCGCATCAGGATGGCTGCCGACCCGACCGAGCCGCGTATGGCGGCTTCTGTCATTACCAGATTGAGGCGTGCTTCTTTGACCAAATTGGCAAGCGCCTCATGAACGCGTGCATCCGGACAATCGATCGCGGGGAAATGCCCCTCGCTAAACAATAGCGCAACACTGTCTTCCACCACCAATCGGCACAGCGGATACCGAACACTCGGGCGCCGGTTGCGTAGCGGGATATATTCGCCACCTGCACCACGTTCTTCGTTAAAGGAATAGGGTAAAACGTTGTAGAAAGTGCCGGTTAGCAGACGGTTCAAAATATCCAGCGTCCGTGTCCGGTCGGGATAGGCCGGATCGCGCGGGACGAGGGCGCTGATCGTGTCGAACATATGAACCCCATGATGACATTATCTGGACAGAAATGGAATGGCAAGTTTCCGCATAGGGGCTGGCAGGCTATTGAGTGTGGTAAATGCCCGCACCAAAGCATCGACCTGATCGTCTTTGCCGCCATACGGAAAATCGCGCAATTCTTCGATGAAGGCGCGATTCCAATCGGCCCGCAAGATCGACACATTCCCCGCTTCGATCTGCGACGATACCGGTTGTGCCCGAATGGCCTTGGAGCCGGATTCCCGGGTCGCGATCACATGGTAGCCGGACAAAAGACCGGTGTAATTTGCAACCTGGCTTTTACCGGCCTGCCCTGGATCCTCCGGGAGACCGATATGAACCGTGGTGCCATCCAGTTGTGCGGTCGCGAGGATGGTCTGTTCGATTTGCCTCGCTGACCCCCGCATGCGGATCACATCCAGGACCAGAAACTGTCCCGGCCGCTCGACACGCAGCTTAACGCCCACAGTCCAGTCCGGATTGTTGGCGCCCGTCGCAATCGTGGCCGCCAGATCCCAGGCCCGAACCGTCAGGCCGTCTGTCCATGCGGAATGATCGACCGGCTGCAAGCAGGCGACTTTGAACAATCCGCCCTCGAGCGGACGAGGCGATTGCTGGTAGGCCGCAAACCATGTCCGTTCCCCGACGGAAGCGCGCCTCCGCTGCAGAGCTGGCAGATCTTCCCACTCGGGCCACAAAGGCTCACCAGGCATGCGGTCAAGCGGATCGTCTTCTTCGGCGAGGGCCGGCAGCTTGAGAACGCGCCAGCCATCGTCTGTATGCTGCTTGAGGCGTCCGGCAAGATCATCTTCGTGCCAACGCGTCATGACGATCAGAATGCGGCCTTTCGGCTTCAGCCGGGTGGCGAGGTCAGAACGATACCAATCCCAAATCCGTTCGCGATCGGCCGGGCGGTCGGCCTGAGCCTGGTTGCCGATCGGATCGTCCACGATAACCAAATCGGCTCTGCGACCGATGATGGATCCGCGCGTGCCTGCCGCGAAATATTCCCCACCGTTGGAGATACGCCATTGCAAGGCCGACCGTCCGCCTTTGATCAACTCGTAACCAAGCTTGGATTCCTGTGTCGATATCAGATCGCGCACCCGGCGCCCGAAATGGGCGGCGAGGGACGCGGTATGAGACGCAGCGATAATGGAGCTACCGGGATGCTGTCCAAACCACCATGCCGGAAAAAGTGTCGAAGCAAAGGTAGATTTCGCGGATCCCGGTGGCATATGGACCAGAAGGCGGTCGATGCTTCCTTCCGAAAGGGCCTCCAACTCACGGAGGAGAAGGCGGTGATGAGCGGCTGGAGTTTGATCGGCGAGTTTTAAAACATGAACAGCCCACTCAAGTAAATTTGTTCGGATCGAACTCCGACGCTTCGATTCTTGTTTGAGCTGCTGCAATTCGGCTAGCAATCTCTGCATCGCTTAGATGACCGATGTCCAGTTCGATGTGTGTAGCATGTTTGCCCCTGCCGGCTCGCGGGTGAACGTACGAAGCGGCGGCACGCGCGATTGCGACCGCCTTGTCAATTTCACTCTGATGCTGGTATGTCCGCATAGTGCCAAGGAGAGCCTCTAACGGCTCAATGTCGTATGTTGGAATCATCATAAACTGGATTCCGTTTTCCTCGTGGCAGCGCCGCACGCTTCGGTGCGCTGCGACTTCGCCATCATGACAAAATGTATACGATTTTTTGGGGTGCCTGGGCAAGCTCTATTTTCCTAAAAACGGTAAATACACCTGGCTGCATACGTTGCAACGCAAAACCGCCCGCGCCAAGACCGACAGCATCCGGTGCCCTAACAACGGCCAATTGGTGCCCGATACACAGCTGGCGGGTTAACGCGGTCTCGATGCAAGCCATTTCCGTTCCCTCCCCGTGGCGTGCAGCAGATACCAATGGCCATTTCAAACGGATGGCGCTAGATCGCCCCCACTCCAAACAGTGGGACCGGGATGAATCAGCGATACGATGTCGTGGTGGTAGGGGGCGGGCATGCGGGGTGCGAGGCAGCCGCGGCAGCCGCGCGCACTGGCGCTCGCACCATTCTCCTGACCCACAAGCTCGAAACCATCGGCGAGATGTCGTGCAACCCCTCCATCGGTGGCATCGGCAAAGGCCACCTGGTGCGGGAGGTCGATGCGCTGGACGGCCTGATGGGCAAGGCGGCCGACGCGGCGGGCATCCACTTCAAGCTGCTGAACCGTTCGAAGGGCCCGGCGGTGCGCGGCCCGCGCGCCCAGGCCGACCGCTCGCTGTACCGCCGCGCCGTGCGCCGCCTGCTAGAGGAAACCCCGAGGCTGACGATCCGCGCCGCCGCCGTTGAGGACCTGGAACTCGGCTCCGACGGACGCCTGTCCGCCGTTATCACCGCCGACGGCACTCACATAAAATGCGCTGCCGCCGTTCTGACCACCGGCACCTTCCTGCGCGGCGTCATCCATATCGGCGACGTCCAGACCGAGGCCGGCAGAGTCGGCGAGGCGCCGTCCATCGGACTCGCCCGCACATTGACAAAACTCGGCCTGCCGATGGGACGGCTGAAGACGGGAACTCCCGCACGGCTGGATCGCCGCACCATCGACTGGAACGGCCTCGCCGCCGATCCGGGAGACAGCGACCCCGAACCGTTCAGCACACTGACCGACCGCCTGCTCAACCGGCAGTTGGAATGCCGTGTCACCGCGACCACCCCGGCGACGCACGCGATCATCCGGGAGAACCTGCATCGCTCCGCCATTCACGCCGGCAACATCACTGGGGTGGGGCCGCGCTACTGCCCCTCGATCGAGGACAAGGTCGTCCGCTTCGCCGCTCGCCAAAGCCACAACATCTTCCTGGAACCGGAGGGGTTGGACGACAACACCATCTACCCCAACGGCATCTCCACCAGCCTGCCGGAAAGCGTGCAGCGCGCCATGCTGGCCACGATCCCCGGTCTGGAACATGCTCGGATGATCCGCCCGGCCTACGCGGTGGAATATGACTACGTCGATCCCCGCGCTTTGACTCCGGGTCTGGAACTGCGGTCGTTGCCCGGCCTGTTCCTCGCGGGCCAGATCACCGGCACCACTGGGTATGAGGAAGCCGCCGCTCAGGGCCTGTTCGCCGGCATCAACGCCGCCCGCCTCGCTGGCGGCAGCGACCCCGTCCGGCTGGACCGTTCCGAGGCCTATATCGGCGTGCTGGTCGACGACCTGACGACCCAGGGGGTGAGCGAGCCGTACCGCATGTTCACCTCCCGCGCCGAGTTCCGCCTGAGCTTGCGCGCCGACAACGCCGATCTTCGGCTGACGGCAAAAGGCATGGAATGGGGCTGCGTCGGTTCCGAACGCTCCGCTGCATTCGCGGCCCACCGCAACGCGGTGAACAGCGCGCTGGAACGCGCGCGCTCCGATGGCAACGCAGCCGCCGAATGGGCGCGCCTCGGCTTCCCCCCGCGCGCCGATGGCCGCTGGCGTTCAGTGCTGGATATGGCTGCCATCGATACGGTCGGCTGGGACGCACTGGCCGCCGCTGTTCCGTGGTTGCGCGATGTGCCAGCCCGAGCCGCGGCACAGGTGCACGCCGAGGCGCGCTACGCCGGCTACCTGCAACGCCAGGACGCCGACATCCGCCGCTTTCGGAAGGAAGAGACCGTGTCCCTCGACGGCGTGGATTTCGCCGACATCGGCAGCCTGTCGGCCGAGGTCACCGACAAGCTCTCCCGCTTTCGCCCGGAATCGTTGGGTGCCGCCGCGCGCCTGCAAGGCATGACACCGACCGCTCTGGCCTCCATCGCCGCACACTTGCGTAAAAGGCGGCCGGAGGCGGTGGGTAGGGCTTGACTCAGTCCCATCCTACCCCGTCATGCTCGGGCGTGACCCAAGCATCCCCACATGCATTGTCGTTTAAATCCTTGTGCGAAAAATCAAGGCCGGCGGCGCAGGCGGTCCTCGGGTCAAGCCCGAGGATGACGATTGGCCTGAGGATGACGATTGGCCTGAGGATGACGATTGGAAGGACTTGCGTTTGACGCTTTCTCCGAACCGCGGCGAAGGCGCCACCCCCGGCATGGTGCAGTGGTTCGCCTCCAAGGCCGACCACCCGGACGCTTTGCTCTTCTTCCGCATGGGCGATTTCTACGAGCTGTTCTTCGAAGATGCCGAAGCCGCCGCCGCCGCCCTCGACATCGCGCTGACCCATCGAGGTGAGCACGCCGGTAGTCCGATCCCCATGTGCGGTGTCCCCGTCCATTCAGCCGAATCCTACCTCGCCCGCCTGATCCGCCGCGGCTTCCGCGTCGCCGTCGTGGAGCAGATGGAGGACCCAAAGACACGCACTACCAAAGGCCCTATCCGCCGCGCAGTCGTGCGCCTGGTTACCCCCGGGACCCTGACCGAAGATTCCCTCCTGGAAGCAGGCCGCCCCAACCTGCTGCTGGCTCTCGCCCGCGACCGGGACGGTATTGGTGCGGCCTGGCTCGACGTCTCCACCGGTCTCTTTGAAACCACCGCGCCATCCCTCGGTGAAATCCAGGCGCTGCTCGGCCGTCTTGAACCGGCGGAAATCCTCGCTCCCGCCGACCTGATCCTCGGCGAGTGGGACGCCAAACGCGCGCCCGAAACCGCCCCGTCCCCACCTTTGGTCGCCCGCCGCCGCTTGGCCGAGGCATTTGGGGCCGCCAGCCTCGACGCGTTCGGAACCTATACGGATGGGGAGGCGATCGCCGCCGCTTTGGCCGTCGATTACGTGCGGGCAACGCAGGTCGGCAACCTGCCCCGATTGGCGCACCCAGTCCCGCAAGGCCAAACCGGGGTGCTGCTGATGGACGCCGCCACACGCGCCAGCCTGGAGATCCAGCGCTCCCGCGACGGCGGCACGCAGCACACGATCATGGCGTCGGTGCAAAAAACCTTGACGCCGGCCGGTGCGAGAATGCTGGCCGGCTGGCTCTCCGCGCCGCTGACCGATCCCATCGCCATTGCCGAACGGCAGGATGCCTGGTCCTGGTTTCTCGCCAATGTCGATGCCACGACCCGGTTGCGCCAAGCGCTGCGGGCCACCCCCGATATCGCCCGAGCACTGGGGCGCTTATCGCTGAACCGAGGCGGGCCGCGCGATTTGGCGGCGTTGCGCGATGGGCTGAAAGCCGCCGCCGCCGCGCATGAGGCGCTGCAAGGCCCGCTGCCCTCGGCGCTGGACGCTGCCCGAACCGCGTTGCCGATTGGGCTGGACCTCGCGACCCAGCTCGCGGACGCGCTTTCCGATCCACCGCCGCATCGTCTGGATGACGGCGGCGCCATTAAACCAGGTTACGACGGGGAACTCGACGGACACCGCGCGTTACGCGACGACTCCCGCCGCGTGCTGACGACGATGCAGCTCGACTACGCGCAGCGCTTTGGCGTCGCGAGCCTCAAGATCAAACACCATGCCCAGCTTGGCTACATCATCGAGGCTCCGGCCGTTGCGGTCGAGAAATTGCGCGAGTTCCCCGAACTGACCCTGCGCCAGGGCATGGCCAACGGCGCGCGCTTCACCGAACCGGCGTTGTCGGACCTGGATCGCCGCATTTCCGAAGCGGGGGAACGCGCCGCTGCCCGCGAACGGCTGGTGTTTGGCCATTTGGTGCGCGCCGCGCTGGACCAGGCCAACGCCTTGGCCGATGGGGCCGATGCGCTGGCGTTCCTCGATACCGCGCAATCCGCCGCGAAACTGGCCGAACCCGGCACCTGGTGCCGCCCTGTTGTTACCGACAGCGACGATTTTTTGGTCAAAGCCGGCCGCCATCCGGTGGTGGAGGCCGCCCTCGCCGGTAAAGCCGCCTTCGTCCCGAACCGCTGCGACCTGGCGTCCGACCGGCGTGTGCTGTTGCTGACCGGCCCCAACATGGCGGGTAAATCGACCTTCCTGCGGCAAAACGCGCTGATCGCGGTGCTGGCGCAGGCCGGGCTACCGGTCCCGGCCGAATCCGCTCGCCTCGGCGCGGTGGATCGCCTATTCAGCCGGGTGGGCGCGGCGGACGATCTTGCGCGCGGCCGCTCCACCTTCATGGTGGAAATGACCGAAACCGCGGCCATCCTGCACCAGGCCGGGCCGCGATCGTTGGTGGTGGTAGATGAAATCGGGCGCGGCACCGCCACGCTGGACGGTCTGGCCATCGCTTGGGCGGTGCTGGAGGCGCTGCATTCTTCCATCCGCTGCCGCACTATTTTCGCCACGCATTTCCATGAACTGGCCGGTCTGGCAGCCCGCCTGCCACGCCTGCGGCCACACACGATGCGGGTAAAGGAGTGGAAGGGCACTGTCGTTTTCCTGCACGAAGTCGCGGAAGGCGCGGCCGGGCGGTCCTGGGGCGTGCATGTCGCGGAACTCGCTGGTGTGCCCGCTCCGGTGGTACGACGCGCCGCGACGTTGCTGACGGCGCTGGAAAAACATGGCGGTCCTTTGGGTGCCGGCGCCCCGCTAGGGGAATTGCCGCTGTTCGCCGCGACCGGAACACCGCCGGAGCCCGAAAGCGATCCTTTGGCGACCGCTCTCGCGGCCATCGATCCCGACCAAATGACGCCACGAGAAGCTTTAGACGCACTTTACCGATTAAAGGCTCAGTTCCCTATTCCCGAGGGGGCTGGGTGATACTACGGTTTCACCCATGCTGACCCCGATCCCCTTGCCTCGCGCGCCTGAGGCCGCGGCCCACGTCCTGTCCGACGCCCTCGCGGCCCTCAAGGCCGAGGAAAAGGGCATCATCCCACGCGATCAGGCCGTCGCCGCTTTTCGCCGCCATCTGGCGCGCATCCAAAGCTACGTTCAGAACGCCTTCGAGCAGGAACAGTTCACCGGCCTGCAAGCCGCCCGCCTGCTCGGCGCCCTGATCGACGGCGTGATCGGCGTTCTTTACGAGCACGCGACGGATGAGCTTGGTTTCAATGAACCGACGAACCTGAGCATCGCCGCGACGGGTGGCTACGGCCGCGGCGTGCTTGCCCCTTTCAGTGACATCGACCTGCTGTTCCTGACCGCCGAAGATCCGTCCAGCCAATCGCTGAAGGTCGTGGAGTACATGCTGTACTTCCTGTGGGACCTTGGGCTAAAAGTCGGCCACGCGACGCGATCGGTCGAGGACTGCCTGGTCGAGGGCGCCAAGGACACCACCATCCGCACCGCTTTGCTCGACGCCCGCCATGTGACCGGGAACGCCGAGCTGTTCGCGTTGTTTCATCGCCGGTTCCGCGCCGCCTGCAAGGAGGCCGGGGCCACGGACTACATCCTCGCCAAGCAGGCGGAGCGGCAAGCGCGTCATCGCAAGTACGGTGAGAGCGCCTTCATGGTGGAACCCAACGTCAAGGAAGGCCGAGGCGGGCTGCGCGATATCCAGACGCTGTACTGGATTTCCCGTTACGTGTTCGACACCCAAACAATGGGCGCACTGGCGGATGTCGGCGGGGTGCTGACAGAGGCAGAAGCCCGCCATGGCCGCCGAGCGTGGGAGTTTCTGTGGACCGTGCGGTTCCATCTGCATTACGTCGCCGGGCGAGCCGAGGAACGGCTGACCTTCGACGTTCAGCCGGTGGTTGGCGCCCGCATGGGGTACCAGCGGCACGGACGGCAGGATGGTGTGGAGCGCTTCATGCGCCACTATTTCCTGAACGCTCGCGAAATTGCGCGTCTAACCCGAATCCTGGAGCCCGCGATCATGCGCGCGGCGCAGGGCCCGCCGGCGATCGAGGCCGAGACCGACAAGGCGCTGCTGGCGTCAGGCTTCGTGCTGGCCGAGGGCAAATTGCTGCCAGTGGGTGGGAGGGATTTCGACTCCGAACCGTTGCAGATGCTGCGCATTTTGCGCATCGCCCGCGACCGGAATCTGGACCTGCATCCGCTGGCCATTCGGTCGTTCATCCGGAACGAGCGGCGCGCCACCGCACTGCGCGACGATCCGCTGGCGGCGGATGCCTTCATGGATTTGCTGTGCGGGCGCCAGCCCTCCCAGCGCGGTCATGTCGGTCATCCCGATGGCGCGCGCTGGCTCAGCGTGCTGAATGAGACCGGGTTCCTCGGCCGCTTCCTGCCGGACTGGGCTCGCATCGTCGGGCAGATGCAGTTCGATACCTATCACATTTTCACTGTCGATGAGCATACGATCGAGGCGGTGCGTGTGCTCAACTCGCTCGAACGTGGCGAACTTTCGGAAATCGCCCCTGTCGCGTCCAGCCTGATGGACCAGATCCAGTCCCGGCGGTCTTTGTATCTGGCGATGCTGCTGCACGACATCTGCAAGGGGCGCGGCGGCGATCATTCGGAATTGGGCGCGGAGGTGGCGCTGTACATCGGTCCGGCGCTAGGGCTGTCCGCCGAGGAAACCGAAACCGTCTCCTGGCTGGTACTACACCATTTGCTGCTAAGCACGACGGCCTTCAAACGCGATATCGACGATCCCAAGACCATCCTCGATCTGGCGGAAACCATCCAATCCCCGGAACGGCTGCGGCTGCTGCTCGTGTTGACGGTCGCGGATATGCGCGCCGTATCGGCGAAGGTCTGGAATGGCTGGAAAGCGGCATTGTTGCGGGAATTGTATTCCCGCGTCGCCGAAGTGCTGGCCGGCGGACTGGCGACCACGGAACGCGACGTACGTGTGCAGCGCGCCAAGCAGGCGGCCTCAGCGCTCCTGAGCGGCTGGAGCCAGGAAGATATCGATCAGTTCACCGACCTCGGTTATCCCAGCTACTGGTTGTCGTTCGATCCGGAAACGCATGCAAGGCACGCCAGCCTGCTGCGCGACGCGGAAAAGCGCCAGGCGCCGCTGACGGTCGATACGCAATTGTTGCCGGCCCGCTCGGTGACCGAAGTCACAGTCTATTGTGCCGACCATGCGGGGTTGTTCAGCAAGATCTCCGGCGCGCTCGCCGTGGCCGGGGCGTCGATCGTGGACGCCCGCATCCACACCATGACCAACGGCATGGCGTTGGATACGTTCTGGATTCAGGACGCCTCCGGCGGTACTTTCGACGCGCCGCATCGGTTGGCTCGACTTTCGGTTCTGATCGAACAGGCGCTGTCCGGCCGCCTTCGGTTAAATACCGAAATCAAGAAGCTGTCGAAGATGGTGCTGGGCCGCCGTATGCAGGCGATTCATGCCCCGCCGCGCGTGGTGATCGACAACAGAGCATCGAACACACACACGGTTCTGGAAGTGAACGGCCGCGACCGGCCGGGATTGTTGCATGACGTCACCGCGGCAATCAGCGAACAGGGGCTGCAGATCGCCTCGGCGCATGTCACCACATACGGCGTGCGGGCGGTGGACGTGTTTTACGTCAAGGATGTGTTCGGCTTGAAGGTGGAGAACGAACGCAAGCTGGCCCAGTTGCGAGAGGCTTTGTTGAAAGCCTTGGCCAACCCGGATGAGGTCGCCGCCCCCGCCCCGCCGACGCCAAAACGCCGGCGGGTCGCAGCTTAGGGTTTCGCGGCTACCGGGGCGCTGACCGGCGCCGCCTGGCAGGCTGGGTCGGTAGAAAGCTCGGTGCCCACCGCCGCCGCGGCATAGGCCACTTCGGTGGCGCCAGCAGCGGGATCCACGACGCCAACCGCGACCTTGGCCGCCGTATCGGCGATGCACTCGACCGCCCGCACTTCGGCGGCCTGCTGCGCCGGGGTTTGTCCCGCACAGGCGGCAAGAGACAACCCGACCGCCGCGAGCACGGCGATGCTGGCGACCGTCTTTCTCGGATCGGGCGGCATGGGCGCATTGGCGGCGACAGCGACAACGTTGCTCTGATACTGGGCGTAGATTTTTTCCAGATCCGCCGCGGCGGTTTGCGCGGCATCCTTCAGCGCGGCGTTTTCCGGCCACGCCAGTCCGATCGCACTTGCCACCAGCAGCGGGAACGCCACCGTCCAGGACATGGTGCCGGACAGCACCGCGAGCAACGTGGGGGCGAGCACCATGAAGCCGTGACCGGTCGTGACCTGACCGATCCAGGTTTTTGATGAGGAATTCAAGAATTTAACTCCGGTATTTTGGGGAAGGTGAGACAGCCGGCGCTAAACAAAAAACGCCCGGACCGGAGGTCCAGGCGCATGTCACCCGCTGATACAGGAAAATATACTCAGGTAAATTTTCGCGTCAAGCAAAATCCGCATCAGCCGTCCAACAGGCACTCCGTGGTCCGGCCATCGCGCGCCATTCCGAATGGCGTCTCGCCACGACAGCGGTCGGTTGCCATGGGGCAGCGCGGGTGGAACCGGCAGCCCGGGGGAATGTTGGCAGGATCGGGGTAGGTGTCGCCCAGCCCCACATCGGGGATTGGAATGCCAGGTTCCGCCGTCAGCACCGATGCCAGCAAGGCTCGCGTGTAGGGATGGCGGGGTTCGCGGAACACATCTTCCGACGGAGCGTGTTCCACGAAACGTCCGAGGTACATCACCGCCACTTCGGTCGCGACGTGCTCTACCACCGCCAGATTGTGGCTGATGAAGACATAGGTCAGCCCGAGCTCCCGCCGGAGATCGGCGAGCAGGTTCAGAATCTGGGCCTGTACCGACACATCCAGCGCACTGGTCGGCTCATCGCACACCACAATCCGAGGCCGCAGCACCAGTGCTCGGGCAATCGCGACACGCTGCCGCTGTCCGCCGGATAGCTGCGCGGGGAACCGATCCGCCATTTCCGCCGGCAACCCGACGCGAATCAGCATGTCCATCACCAGCTCGCGTTGTCTCGTGGCCGGCAATGCACCCTGTGCGGTCAAGGGGAGCCCGACGATGTCGTGTACCCGCTGGCGGGGATTCAAGGAGGAAAACGGATCCTGGAACACCGGCTGGATCAGTCGGGCACGTTCGCGCCGGTCGAGGTCGGCGAGGCTGCGGCCCTCGACCAGGATTTCCCCCGCGCTCGGCGGTAGCAAGCCAAGGATCATGCGCCCCAGCGTGGACTTGCCGCAGCCGGACTCGCCGACAATGCCGAGCACTCCACCGCTTTCCAGGCTGAACGATACACCATCGACCGCGCGTACGGTCCGGTCCGCGGAAAACATTCCGGTCCGGCCCGCGAAGTGGCGGAAGACGTTGCGCACTTCGATCATGTGGCCGCCAACGTGCAGATCGTGTCGTGGTCCGGGGCGACGGTCCGGCGTGGGATGGTGCCGGCGCAAGCGGTAACGGCGTGGGTGCAACGATCCCGGAAAGCGCAGCCGACGAACCCCGCCCCGATGCGCGGCACCACGCCGGGGATGCTGCCGAGCGGTTGGTCGCGTGGGGTCTTGCCGGGGATCGGAACGCAGGCGAGCAGACCGCGCGTATAGGGGTGGGTGGGCGATGCGAACAACGCCTCAGCGGAGCCGCTTTCCACTACCTGTCCGGCGTACATCACCGATACACGCTGCGCCATGCGGGCAACGATACCAAGGTCGTGGGTAATCAACAGCAGCGCCAGCCCAAGCTCCCTTTGCAGCTCCCGCAGAAGTCGCAAGATCTGCGCCTGAACGGTCACATCCAGTGCCGTGGTAGGCTCGTCCGCGATCAGCAGTTCGGGTTCGCACATCAGGGCCATGGCGATCATGACGCGCTGGCGCAGTCCACCGGATAGCTGGTGCGGATACTGTGCCAGCCTCATTCCCGGCGCGGTTATTCCGACCCGACCGAGCAATTCCGCTGCCCGATCCAGACCCTTGGAGCGGGAGACGCGGCGGTGACGTTCCAATACCTCGGCCATCTGGGAGCCGATGGTGTAGGCGGGATTCAGGCTGGTCATCGGCTCCTGAAAGATCATCGCCATTTTCTCACCGCGCAGGCGCGCCATCGAGCGGTCGGACAGGCGGGTCAGGTCGTTATCATGGAACCGCATGACATCGGCAGACCGTTTAGCCCCGCGCGCCAGTAGGTTCATCACCGACAGCGCCGTGACCGATTTGCCGCAGCCGGACTCGCCGACTAGGCAATGGGTTTCCCCGCGCACGACCTGCAACGACACGCCGCGTACGGCGGCGGTGCCGTCGGGGAACCTCACATGGAGATTCTCGAGTTCCAGAACTGGCCTCATCGGCGTTGGGAAACCCCGAGGAGATCGCGCAGCCCGTCGCCCAGTAAATTGATGCCGAACACCAGAACGAACAGCGCGATACCCGGCACCATGATGACCCAGGGACTGAAGAACATGTAGTCCTTGGCTTCGGCGATCATAAGACCCCACGACGGTAGCGGGGGGGGAACACCCAGCCCGAGGAAGGACAAAGCTGCTTCCAACAAGATCGCCAGCGCCATTTCCAGCGTGGCGACGACAACCAGATGCGTCAGGATATTGGGCAGTATTTCCCGCAGCAGGATATGCGGCGTGGAGGCACCGGCGGCACGCGCGGCGGCGACATTAATCCAGGTTGCGCACCTGCATGGTCGTGGTGCGGGCGACCACGGCAAAGCGTTCCCACAACAAAAGGCCAAGGGTCAGAACGACCACGGTCAGGGAGCTGCCGATCAGCGCGACCACAGTCAACGCTACAAGGATCAGCGGGATGGCCAATCGGCAGGTGATCGCGAACATCACGACATCATCGGTGCGCCCGCCAAAATAACCTCCGACGACGCCGAGCGTGGTGCCGATCAATCCTGACGTGATGACGGTCAGCGTACCGATCAATAACGAAATGCGAGTGCCATAGATGAGCCGGGACAAATAGTCGCGCCCGAGCTGATCGGTGCCCAGCAGATGTGAAGGCGATCCGCCGTCCATCCAGCTCGGCGGGACCATCCGCTGCATCAGATCCTGCGCGAAGGGATCGTACGGCGCGAGAAAATCGGCGCTCAGCGCGATCAGCACGATGGCACCGACAATCAGCACCCCAAGCCCGGTCGAGATCGTGCGGGCGGTCATCCAGCGCGCAGCCTGGGATCGAGCACCGCGTTCATCATATCGGCCAGCAGCGTCAGCCCGATGTAGATCATCGCCAGCAGCAGCACGACGGCCTGCACGACGGGGAAATCGTTCTTGCTGATGGACTCCCAGGCCAGATATCCGACGCCATGCAGAGCGAACACGGTCTCGATTACGATGGACCCGCCAAGCATGAACCCGAGTTGCACGGCCGCGACGGAAACGACGGGCATCGCGGCGTTGCGCAAAGCGTGTTTCAGCACGATGGATGCAGTGCTTAGACCTTTTGCACGGGCGGTGCGGATGTAGTCGGACGACAGCGCCTCGATCATGCCGGCACGGGTCAGGCGTAGCAAAGCGGGGATGGCGGAAAAGGCCAGCACGATGCCGGGCATGATGTAGCCATCCCAGGTATCTACGCCGGAAATCGGTAGCCATTGCAGCTTCAGCCCCAACCAGATCACCAGCACCAATCCCAGCCAGAAGCTGGGCATCGCCTGTCCGATCAGTGCGACCAGACCGATGGCGCGGTCGAGCAATGTGCCCTCCCGCATCGCGGAGACGATGCCCAGGGGAATGGCGGTCAACAGGGCAATGGTGAGGCCGCTCAAACCAAGTGTGAGGGTGATCGGCAGCCGCTCCCTGATCAGGCCGGAGACGGGGGCTCGGTAGAGGTACGACCGGCCGAGGTTACCGGACGCCGCGTTGGTCGCCCAGTCCAGGAATTGCACCGGCAGTGGGCGGTCGAGGCCGTAGTTCTTGCGGATGGTGGCTACATCCTCCGACGTCGCGTTCGGTCCGGCCATCGACACGGCGAGGTCCCCCGACAGCCGGGTCAGCGCGAATGCCACCACCAGCACGGTCAGGCAGACCAACGCAGCGAGGATTGCTCGGCGGAAGAGGAACCTTAGCATGGGCGGAGCGTAAGGGGCCGGCGGGTCGGGGCGCAAGGAGGTGATAGCGGGCCTTTAACCGTCTCAACAATGAGGGGGTGCGCTCCCGGATTGCATCTGCTGTGCCGCCTGGCGGTCTGGTTCGGCCGCCCTACGGGCACTCGATATCCTGCCGCATTACCCGGTGATCACAGTGGATCGCCTTGGCACGCTGCTGAACGTGAGTTGGCCGCGCTCGGCACAGGCAATCGAGCAGCTCATGGCGATCGGCGTCCTGGAGGAGCGCACTCATCAGCGGCGGAACCGCCTTTTTACCGCTCAGGAAGCTCTATCGGTCATCAACCGCCCCTTTGGCGAACCCCCTATATTACCCAGCCTTGGCGACCACCCCGTCCCGCGTTAAACCCCAATCTCCGCCGGCGGACGAACCGAGACCGGCATTGCCCAGGGAGTAACCCACCATGGCCGAAGCCTATATCTGCGACTTCGCCCGCACCCCGATCGGCCGCTACGCCGGGGCGTTGCGGGACGTCCGCACCGACGACCTCGCCGCCCACCCGATCCGCGCGCTGAAAGACCGGCACGCCGGCATCGATTGGGACGCGCTGGACGATTGCATCATGGGCTGCGCCAACCAGGCCGGTGAGGACAACCGCAACGTGGCGCGCATGGCCGTGCTGCTGGCGGGTCTCCCGACCACCGTTCCGGGTTCCACGATCAACCGCCTCTGCGGGTCCGGCCTCGATGCCGTTGGCTCCGCCGCGCGCGCCATCAAGGCCGGCGACGCCCAGTTCATGCTGGCCGGCGGCGTGGAAAGCATGACCCGCGCCCCGTTCGTGATGGGCAAGGCGACCGAGGCCTTCTCGCGTTCGGCGGAAGTGTACGACACCACCATCGGCTGGCGCTTCGTCAACGCGCAGATGAAGAAGGTCTACGGCACGGACGCGATGCCGGAAACCGGCGAGAACGTTGCGGAGGAGTTCCAGATAAGCCGAGCGGATCAGGACGCGTTCGCGTATCGCAGCCAGATGCGGAATAAGAAAGCGCAGGACAGCGGCTTCTTCACCCGGGAAATTGTTCCGGTGACCATCAAGGGCCGCAAGGGCGACACCATCGTGGCGCAGGATGAGCATCCTCGTCCGGACACGACCATGGAAATGCTGGCCAAGCTGAGGACCCCGTTCCGCGACCCCGGCACGGTGACCGCCGGCAACGCCTCAGGCGTGAACGACGGCGCCGCGGCGCTGATCATCGCGTCGGAAGAAGCCGCCAAGCGCCACGGCCTGACGCCCCGCGCCCGCATCGTCGCGATGGTCACGGCCGGCGTGCCGCCGCGCATCATGGGGATCGGCCCGGCGCCGGCGGTGCAGAAGCTGTTGGCGCATACCGGCCTGAACATTGGCGATATCGACATCATCGAGTTGAATGAGGCCTTCGCCAGCCAAGGCATCGCGGTGATGCGGCAACTTGGCTTGCCGGACGATGCGGAGCACGTGAACCCGCATGGCGGCGCCATTGCGCTGGGTCACCCGTTGGGTATGTCGGGTGCGCGCCTGGCAATGACGGCGGTAAATGCGATGGAGACACTGGGCACGAAACGCGCCATCGCCACGATGTGCATTGGCGTCGGACAGGGCATCGCGGCGCTGATCGAGCGCGTCTGAACCCAAACCGGGCAGCCGCTTCGACGCGGCTGCCCGATTCGGCTAAATTTCCGCTTCGCTCAGCCGCAGTACCAACCCGCCGCCCTCCGGCAAGACGTCGACATACAGCGAAATATGGCGGCCATCGGTGTCCAGTTGCGGCAGGGATGCCCCGGCCGGTTCGGTGCGAAGGATCGCCACCCGTTGGGCGATTTCGGCTTCGATCGCCTCCGGATCGTCGCTGTGTAGCGAACCGATCAGTCCGGCCTGCGCTTGCTGGCGGATCAGTTCATCGACCGGCAGGCCTTCTCGCAGTACCTCGGGCGGCACCCCGCATTCCGTCGCGAAGCGTTGATTCCACGCAATCAGATGCAGTTCGGCGTCGAGCAACGCCACCCCGTCGCTGGATATGCGCAGCAGGGTTGCAACCTGGCCCCTGGCGATTGCCGAGCGCACCCGGATCATCGCAACTTCGGTTTGCATCGATTCCAGGTCCGATTGCGCACGGACATAATTGCGTTGCCGGCGGCGGTTGGCGCGAAGGTTGAAGACCTCCCACAAAATCAAGCCCGCGGCCGAGACGACGACGACGCTGGCAGTGAAGGCCACCCACCACGCACCCGATTCGACGGTATCGGCCGTTGCCATGGCCTCGGTTTGCGTCATCGCGACCGTGACGTACATGTCCCGTCCTGTGACCCTGGCGAAGCCGTGGATGCGCTGCACGCCATCCATCGCGGTCGGTCCCGTCCAGGTGCCGAAAGCCTTTGCCTTAAAAGCCGCCAGCATGTCCGACTTCGTCAGGTCCACCTGTGGCCGGCGGGCGGCCGGCCCGGCTATCGCCTGCAGCGTGCCGCGCCGCGAGTCCATCAAAGCGACGACGCCGTTGATGCCAACAGAAATTTGGCCATAGAGCTTGACCAGCTCTTCCGTCCGGAACGAAGCGCCGATCAGCCATCGGGTCGGTTTCGCTAGTGGACGCACGATGTACATCAGGTACCGGCGCGTTTCGATCGTCCCTCCAGAGTCCGCGATGATAAGCTGCCCTGCTTTTGCCTCCTGACCGCTACCGGTCAAAACCTCCAGCGTGCCATGCGGGAAGTTCAGGTATGGACCGCCGACACCCTGGCCTATGGCCTGCGGCATGGTGTCTTGCCGCACGACGCGCTTTTCGTCCGCGATGAAGATGTCGTTCGCCACCGACGTCAATGCTGGAGTCAGCTTCTGAAAGGCGAGCAGATCGAAATGCTCTTCATCCTTGTTCCAGGCGTCCTGGAGGATGGACAAGGACTGGTCGACCAGCAGCAATTCGTGGCGAATTTCCTCCGCCAGGGTAACCGCCTGCGCCGTGACCATGCGCTCCGCTCGGTCGCGGATTTCGGCGGTCTGGTCATTGATACTGCGCACCGAGACAACCCAGATCAGCACGATCAGCGTGATCGCCACCAGAGATACACCGATGGAGGCTGAGATTTCGGCCATCCCCATCGCGCCGTGGCGCCGGGGTCGGATTGGAACAAGCTCTGAAGGCTTATAGCGACGCGACGTGGAACCGGAGCGGCGATGGCGGCTCCTGCTTCTGCTGCCGCTCATGCCGGGTGCGTATCCCAACGGGCATCGGGCGTTTCCATTGGGACATTACTGCGCATCTTGTCGACTCACCTGGATTTATGACCAGCCGCTCGGCTGCGCGGCACATTATCCAGGCATGGCGGCGCGGGCAAATTCGACGCACGCCTGCCTTGACTCTTCTGGTATACAATATACTAAATACGTCCAACGGATCGGAGGAAGCGCGTGTCCGGCGCGGACCAGCAGCCCAGATTGAAAATCGAACCGCTCGGTATCAGCCTCGGCCTGCGCCAGCAGGCCTGTGAGGCGATCAAGCGCGCCATCATGGCGATGGATATTTACGGGCACCCGGAGGAAATCCGGCTCGACGAGCGCCAGCTCTCGCAAGATCTCGGCGTGAGCCGCACCCCCATCAGGGAGGCGTTGTCGGTGCTGGAGCAGGAAGGCTTCGTCCGCTCCATCCCCCGCCGCGGCATCCATGTGGTACGCAAGTCGAAGCGCGAAGTGGTGGAGATGATCACCGTTTGGGCGGCGATCGAAAGCATGGCCGCCCGCCTGGCCGCGACCAGAGCATCCAACACCGATCTGGGAGAGTTGCGAGGGCTGGTGGACGCGTTCCGCGACGACCCCAGCGGGCATATCAGCGAATACTCGGACGCCAATATGGCGTTCCACCGAGCCATTATCCGGCTTGGCGGGGTCGAATTGATGTCGCGCCTGACCGACACGCTGTTCATCCATATGCGCGCTGTCCGAGCCGTCACCATGACGCAGGACAACCGGGCACAGCGGTCGATTATGGATCATCGAGCCATTATCGCGGCGCTGGAAGCGCGGGACGCCGATCTGGCCTCGCGGCTGGTGCGCGAGCACACGATGGGCCTCGCCGCCCATGTCGAGAAATTCGGTGATTTCCTCGATGCCCCCGCCGGCATCGACGAGCGCCGTGCCGGTTACGCTTAACGCTTAGGAAGGAAACACAATGTCCGCGGCACAAGAACAGATTGCCGGCGAGGCCGAACTGACCGATGGGTTCCATCTGGTCATCGACGCCCTGAAGCTGAACGGCATCAAGACGATCTATGGCGTCCCTGGCATCCCGATCACCGATCTGGGCCGTTTGGCGCAGGCCGAGGGGATGCGGGTGATCTCGTTTCGGCACGAGCAGAATGCCGGCAATGCAGCGGCGATCGCGGGCTTCCTGACGAAGTCGCCGGGCATTTGCCTCACGGTTTCGGCGCCGGGCTTCCTGAACGGTCTGGTCGCGCTCGCCAACGCAACGACGAACTGCTTTCCGATGATCCTGATCAGCGGGTCGTCCGAACGCGAAGTCGTCGACCTGCAGCAGGGCGACTACGAGGAGATGGACCAGCTCGCGGTTGCCAAGACGCTGTGCAAGGCGGCGTTTCGCGTGTTGCATGCGGCCGATATTGGCATTGGCGTCGCGCGCGCGATCCGCGCCGCGGTTTCGGGCCGGCCGGGCGGCGTGTATCTCGACCTGCCGGGAAAGCTGTTCGGTCAGGTGATGGAGGCGGAGGCCGGCCGTCGTTCGCTGGTGAAAGTGATCGATGCGGCGCCGGCGCAGATTCCCGCTCCGGCAGCCGTCGAACGTGCACTGGATGTGCTGCGCGGCGCCAGGCGTCCGTTGATCATTCTCGGCAAGGGCGCCGCCTATGCCCAGGCCGACGACGACATCCGCGCTTTGGTCGAAAAGAGCGGCATTCCGTTCATTCCGATGAGCATGGCCAAGGGCCTGCTGCCCGACCTGCATCCGCAATGTGCCGCTGCCGCGCGCTCGACCGTTCTAAAAGAAAGCGACGTCGTGATGCTGATCGGCGCGCGGCTCAACTGGTTGCTCAGCCATGGCAAAGGCAGGCAGTGGGGAGCGCCGGGTTCGCAGAAGTTCATCCATATCGACATCGAACCGCGCGAAATGGATAGCAACGTCGAGATCGCCGCGCCATTGGTGGGTGACATCGGATCGTGCGTGGCCGCGCTGCTGGGCGCCATGGGCAGCGACTGGCAACAGCCGCCGGCCGCGTGGACGGACGCGATCCGCGAAAAGAAAGAGTCCAACATCGCCCGGATGGCCTCCAGGCTCGGCAAAAACTCCAGCCCGATGGACTACCATTCGGCGCTGCGCGTGCTGCGCGACGTGATCAAGGAGCGGCCGGACGCGATCCTGGTGAACGAGGGTGCGAACACGCTCGATCAGGCCCGGGGCGTGATCGACATGTATCAGCCGCGCAAGCGTCTGGATGTCGGCACCTGGGGCGTGATGGGCATCGGCATGGGGTTCGCCATCGCCGCGACGGTCGAGACCGGCAAGCCGGTCCTTGCCATCGAGGGCGACAGCGCGTTCGGCTTCTCCGGCATGGAGGTCGAAACGATCTGCCGCTACAACCTGCCGGTCTGCGTCGTCGTGTTCAACAATGATGGCATCTATCGCGGAGACGGCGTCAATCCGGGCGGCGGCGCCGATCCGGCGACGACGATGTTCGTCCCAGGCTCCCGCTACGACAAAATGATCGAGGCGTTCGGAGGGGTGGGCGTCAACGCCACCAACCCCGACGAGCTGAAGCAGGCTGTCGACGCCGCCATGAATTCAGGAAAACCGACGCTGATCAACGCGGTGATCGACCCGGCGG
The DNA here is from genome assembly GCA_903924985.1 of uncultured Acetobacteraceae bacterium. Classification (GTDB taxonomy): domain Bacteria; phylum Pseudomonadota; class Alphaproteobacteria; order Acetobacterales; family Acetobacteraceae; genus Rhodopila. Next base: position 6,082 of record CAIYDT010000053.1, on the reverse strand, counting down.
CGGGCAGCGAGAGCGGCAACATCGGCAATCTCAACCCGAAGAGCGCCCTTACGAAAAAGGCAGGAGCATAAGATGAGCAAAGCACTCGACGGGGTGAAAATCCTCGATTTCACCCATGTCCAGTCCGGCCCGACCTGCACCCAGTTGCTGGCGTGGTTCGGCGCCGATGTGATCAAGGTGGAACGGCCGGGCGTGGGTGACATCACTCGCGGTCAGCTACAGGACATCAAAGGCGTGGACAGCCTGTATTTCACGATGCTGAACCACAACAAGCGCTCCATCACCATCGACGGCCGCGACAAGGCCGGCAAAGAGGTGCTGGAAGCGCTGGTGAAAACCTGCGACGTGATGGTGGAGAACTTCGCCCCCGGCGCGCTGGACCGCATGGGCTTCACGTGGGAGCGGGTGCAGCAGCTCAATCCCCGCATGATCCTGGCCTCGATCAAGGGCTTCGGCCCGGGGCCCTATGAGGACTGCAAGGTCTACGAGAACGTCGCGCAATGCGCTGGCGGCGCGGCGTCCACCACGGGCTTCGACGATGGCCCGCCGCTGGTGACCGGCGCGCAGATCGGCGACTCCGGCACCGGGTTGCATCTGGCCCTCGGCATCGTGGCGGCGCTGTTCCAGCGCAACACCACCGGGCGCGGGCAGAAGGTGGACGTGGCGATGCAGGACGGGGTGCTGAACCTCTGCCGCGTTAAGCTGCGCGACCAGCAGCGTCTGGCGCACGGCCCGCTGACCGAGTTCCCGCAATATCCCGACACCCCCTTCGGCGACACGGTGCCTCGGTCGGGCAACGCGTCCGGCGGCGGGCAGCCGGGTTGGATTTTGAAGTGCAAGGGCTGGGAGACCGACCCCAACGCCTACATCTACTTCATCGCCCAGGCGCCGGTGTGGGAGGCCATCTGCGACGTGATCGGCAAGCCCGAGTGGAAGACTGACCCGCACTATGCCAAGCCGGCGGCCCGCCTGCCGCGGCTGCGGCACATCTGGGACACCATCGAGGCCTGGACCATGACGGTGACCAAGTTCGAGGCGATGGACATCTTGAACAAGTACGACATCCCCTGCGGCCCGATCCTGTCGATGAAGGAAATCGCCGAGGAGCAGTCGCTGCGCGCCACCGGCACCGTGGTGGAGGTCGATCATCCCACCCGCGGCAAGTACCTGTCGGTCGGCAACCCGATCAAAATGTCGGATAGCGTGTCCGAGGTGAAGCGTTCCCCGCTTTTGGGCGAGCACACCGCCGAGATCCTCAGCGATGTCCTTGGCTTCGATGCCGCGAAAGTGGCGGAATTGGTGGCTTCGCCGGGTTTGGGCGGGGGAAGGTAGCAGACATCCCGAAACCCGGCTTGCGCGTCAGACAAAGCGAACCTATACGACGCGCCTGCCGGTCATCGGCGCTGTCGTAGCTCAGTGGTAGAGCACCCCCTTGGTAAGGGGGAGGTCGAGAGTTCAATCCCCTCCGACAGCACCATTCTTCCCGCGGATCGCGATCACGATGCGCCGGTCCCCCGGCTGGAACTTTACCGGCAGGTCCAGGATCGCTTTCCACGGCGAAGACTTGCGGTTCAGCAGCGGCATGGCGCGGCGCAATTCTGACGATGCCCGAGCGCTCAATCCGGCGGCGTCGGATAGAAGAGGCCCCTTTCAGCTTGGCCCGAATGTGTTGTTCGCAGCATTTGGCGGCCCGCAGTTCCGAAACGGATGTCGAGATATCCGGGGATAAACACCCCGGGGGATCGGTTTGGAAATCGTCCCGCCCCAGGCCTTTCTTTATCGCGAGCTCCCAAAGGCTCGCGACGCTGAAGCGCAACTCATTGCCCAGGTCGCCGATCAGGGCGCGGGCGACCGGCGGGGTTGATTCAGGTCAATGCCTTGCACGGCCCCACCGGGAAGCATGGACCACAACCGCCGGATCACGGATCCCATTTGCATGCCCTGCCATCGCCCGTCTGCCCCCTACGCCGCGGGCCTGTCCCTGATCCCTGCGCCGATCCTCGCGCGGCTCGTCACGCTGTTGACGCGTGCGATGCGTCGGCGACATCCAGGTCTGGTCGCCGCGTTCGGCCGGCTCGATCCCGCCGTGATGCATGTCGCGCCGACCGATCTGCCGCATCGGTTTGTCATCTCGTTCGGCGGCGGGCGGCTGGACGTCCGGGTGCTGCGTGCCGCCAACCCGCCGCCGGCGGACGCCACGATCCGCGGCAGCCTGATGGCGCTGACCGATCTGCTGGAAGGGCGCAGCGACGGCGACTCGATGTTCTTCTCACGCGACATAGAAATCACGGGCTCCACCGCCGTCGCGGTCGCGGTGCGTAACACGCTCGACCGCGAGGAAATCGTGCTGCGCGAAGAAATCGCCGCGTTATTCGGCCCCTTTGGGCATCCCGCCAGGCGTCTGGCACGCAGATTCGAATCCGCGATCGGTCACGCGCGCGCCCGCGTCGCGGCGATCCATACCCGGCTGCACGCCTCCGAGGCACCGGCGCGGGACGTTGCCGCCGAATGCGACGCGTTACGTGCCGACGTCAAAGCTTTGCAGACCCGCCTTGCCAAGCTGGATGTCAGGCAACTGCGGACAAACGCCACGGCGTCAGGAGCACCATGAGCCTCGAACTGGTTTGTCCTGCCGGCACCCCGGCGGCCTTGCATGCGGCTATCGCTGCCGGCGCCGACACGGTCTATTGCGGCTACCGCGATTGCACCAACGCCCGCAACTATCCCGGCCTCAACTTCGATCGGGACGAAATGGCGGAGGGCATCGATTTTGCCCACCGACACGGGCGCAAGGTGCTGGTCGCGGTCAATACCTTCCCGGTGGCCGGCGACCCCGCCCCGTGGCATGCCGCGATCGACCACGCCGCCGCGTCCGGCGCGGACGCGGTGATCCTCGCCGATATCGGTGTACTCGATTACGCGGCGAGACGGCACCCCGATCTGCGCCGGCATTTGTCGGTGCAAGCCTCCGCGTCGAACGAGTTGTCGATCGCGTGGTTCCGCGATCGGTTCGACATCCGCCGCGTCGTGCTGCCGCGCGTCCTGTCGGTCGACCAGATTGCCGCTTTGGTCCGCCGTATCGGCATCGAGACCGAGGTTTTCGCATTCGGCAGCGTCGGCCCGATGTCCGAGGGACGCTGCTTCCTGTCGTCCTATATCACCGGCCTGTCGCCCACCTCCATGGGCGCTTGCGCCCCGGCCAGCCATGTCTCGTATATCGACGACGGCGATGCGACGCTCTCCTGCCTGGGGCACGTCACACTAAACCGCTTCAAGCGCGGCGAGCCGGCCGCCTACCCGACGCCGTGCAAGGGCCGCTTCGTCACCCACGGCCACGCGTCCTATTTGTTCGAGGAGCCGGTTGCCCTGAACGCGATCGATATCCTGGGCGACCTGAAGGCGGCCGGTGTCACCGCGCTCAAGATCGAAGGCCGCCAGCGCGGCCGAGCGTACGTGACCGAAGTGGTCGGGAGCTTCCGGCGGGGGCTCGATGCGCTGGAGCGGGGGGATGCGGGGGTTGTGGCGCACACACTGCGATCGGTCGCGGAAGGCAGCCGTGAAACCCATGGCGCTTACAAGAAAGGCTGGCGATGACCGATCCCGGCAAGCTCACTTTGGGTCCGTTGCTGTTCCACTGGCCGGCGGAAAAGCAGCGCGATTTTTACTTCCGTGTCGCCGACGAAGCCGACGTCGACTGTGTCTATCTCGGTGAGGCGGTGTGTTCCAAGCGCGAGCCATTCTTCGCGCCGTATATCGATACGGTCGCGGCCCGTCTGGCCGCCGCCGGCAAACAGGTGGTGCGCTCGACCCTCGCGATGATGATCCTGGACCGGGAGGTCGCCACGGTGCGGGCTCTGGCGGAATCCGGCGCCCTGATCGAGGCAAACGATGTCGCCAGCCTGCGGGAAATGTCCGGCCGGCCGCACGTGATCGGCCCCTATATCAACGTGTTCAATGAGGGCGCCCACGACTTCCTGGTTGACGGCGGCGCGGTCCGTATCGTGTTGCCGGTGGAGATTACCGCCAGCGGCGTGCGCGTGCTGGCAGGTCGGGCAGTCGAAACCGAGTTGCTGGTGTTCGGGCGGCAACCGCTATCCGTGGCGATGCGCTGCTACCACGCACGCGCGCACGGGCTTTCGAAGGACGCCTGCCAGTTCGTCTGCGGCCTCGATCCCGACGGGCTGCCCGCCGACACGATCGACGGCCACGCGCTGCTGACGGTCAATGGCACGCAGACACTATCGAACGGCTATCTGGTACTACTCCAGGATCTGACGGCGTTGCGCGGCATGGGGGTGACGCATTTCCGCCTGTCGCCGCAGGATATCGACATGGTTGCCGTTGCCGGCATCCACCGCTCGGTGCTGGACGGAAGTTGCGCGGTGGCGGAGGCGGCGGCGGACCTTCGGGGGCTGACGGGCGAGACACCGTGGCAGAACGGCTTCCTGCATGGCCGGGAGGGCCTGGCGTGGGTCGATTCGGCACTTGTGCCCGCGTGAGCCAGTCTCATCGGCCAAACGCGAACGCCGCCGGCGGGACTGACGGTTCCTGACCGAGCAACAGTTGCACCGCGAGCCTCGCGCTGCCGCAGGCCAGGGTCCAGCCCAATGCGCCGTGCCCGGTGTTGAGCAGCAGGCCAGGCACGGGGGACGCGCCGACGATCGGGCGGCTGTCGGGCGTGGCGGGACGTAGCCCGGTCCAGCCGGTCGGGTCGGAATCGAGATCGACATCCAGCGCATCGGCCGTCCCCCTGCGCACGGCCTCCAGCCGGTTCGGATGGATGCGGTGATCCTCTCCGACGAGGTCGGCGATGCCGGCAGCGCGGATGACCTGACCGTCCGGGCGGTCAAGCGGGGCGAAGACGATCTTGCGGTCGGCATCGGTAACGGAATGACGCAGTTCGCCGGACCGGTCGCGTGGGCGAAAGGTGAAACTGTAGCCCTTCATCGGCTGGATCGGCAGGCGGAAGCCGCACGCGCGAGCAAAACGCGCCGAGCCGCTGCCAAGACACAGTACGAAATGATCGGCTTCAATCTCTGTCCCGTTCGCGCGCACGGCCACCAGGTTGCCATCGCGCAGGACCGGTGCAACGCGCCCGCCCATCATGAAGCTGACGGAATTGCGTTGGGCCAGCCTGGCCGCGATTCCGTCGCAGAATGCGGCGCTGTCGCCGAGTTCCTCGCTCGGTGTATATACACCGCCACGCAACAATCCCGGGGCGATGCGCAGGCCCGGTTCCCGGCGCAGGCATTCCGGTCCGTCGAGCACCATTTGCTCGGCGCCGAGGCCGCGCTGCGCCTCGGCCTGACGGCGGGCGGCCGCGAAGCTGTCGCTGTCGCGATAGACGACAAGCTTGCCCGCGACCCGGCGGCAGAAGTTCAGGTCGGCGGTTTTCTCGACGATATCCAGTTCGGCGCGGCTGAGGGCCGCGAGCGCCAGTTGGGCGACCGTTGTTTCGCGCTCCTTCCGGCTGGTGCAGGCAAGCAGGAACGCGAGGTTCCAGCGCAGGAAATCCAGGTTGAATTGCGGCTTGATGCGCACCGGGGCTGCCTTGTCGAACAGCAAGGCGGGCAGATGGCGCAGCGTGTCGGGGGAGGCGAAGGGGGCGACGAAATTATAGCTGAGCTGCGCGCCGTTGCCCGCCGATGCGCCCTGGCCCACGGTCGTTGCGGCGTCGGCGACGATCACCTCGCATCCGGCTTCGCTCAGGGCCCAGGCGGTGGCCAGCCCGACCACGCCGGCGCCCAATACACAAACGCGCATCTTTCGTTCCACTGATTGCGATTGGTTCTTTCGTCATCGCTTCGCATTTGCCCGCAATGGGTGTCAATCCGATTAAGACATTGAGCCGCCGCGATCTCACTTGGGACCGGTTGCTTTTTTTCTGTCACCCTCGGGCTCGACCCACTGCTGTCCGGTTTAAATCCGGGCAAGGTTTGGTGCTTTATTTCCTATTTCCTTGACTTTTTCCCTCTTTTCTGCCACATGCGCGACGTTTGCATTTCATACGGAGCGCTTTCTCATGACCCCCATTCCCGACCTCGAGCTTGCCCCCTTCGGCGTTCGCACCCCCGTTAAGACG
>CAIYDT010000052.1 GCA_903924985.1 uncultured Acetobacteraceae bacterium | reverse complement strand
GACCATGAACACCGCCGCCGGGTCCTCGGTCGGGTCGGCCCACCGCATCGTCCCAAAGCGGCCCTTCGACAGTAAGCCGATCCGCTTCACCAAAACCGAGCGGTTGCGGCTTCGGGCGGCCGGGGCGAACGCGCCGGCACCCTGTCAAAACCACTGTGCAGAGGTACTAGTGCCCCGAGTCGTTCATAGTGACGGGTACAGCCTCTTCAGTTTGATCCGAGCATCAGCCGTGGTGAATCGCCAATCGGCTTTGGCATGATTTTCGTTTCGCTCAGTTTCCCACGCGGCGACTTCCTCAACCAATGTCCGCTTATCGGGAATACGCCGATCCAGACACTGCCCCGTCAGTACGCTCAGTTCGGACTCCGCCATATCCAGCCAGCTTCCGTGCTTCGGCGTGTAGTGCCACTCGAACCTTTCCACGAGCCGGCGTGCCTCGCTGGCGGGAAACGCTTCATAAAGTGACGCGGGCTTATGTGTGTTAAGATTATCCTGGACGAGCACGATCTTCGCCACGGCGGGAAAGTGCACGTCCGATAATTGTTTCAGGAGATGCGCATAATCCAACGCGGTGCGACGATCCGTGACCTCGACATGCCGCCAGCCTTCCAGCGGCGCGAACAGCATGAACAAATTGGCGGTTCCATTACGTTCATACTCGTAATCTTGCCGCGCCGGCTGTCCCGGCTTCGCCGCGATCGGCGTCCGCGTCTCGATGATCAATTGTTTCGATGTCTCGTCCAGACATACAACGGGGCGTTCCGGATCGTGGGGCCGGTGATAGACCTCCAATATGTCCTCCATCGCGGCCACGAAAGCCGCATTGGCGTCGGGCGGAATGACCCATTGCTCTTTCAGATGCGGCCTGAGGGTATTTTTTTTAGCGTCCGCCCAATCGTATTGTCGCTCGCGCGCGGAACGATTTCCAGTTCCACGACCTTGTCTTCCAGCAGTTTCAACGTCCACCGCACCCGCCCCTTTGGCGGCTGCGAGCAGGTCAACGCAATCAGTTTGGCCTCGGCGGCGCCATCGAAGATGCGCGGCCTGGCTGACTTTGGGGAGTGCTTGCGCTTCAACGCAGCGTCGAACCCGTCTTCGACCAGCCGCTGGCGCGCGCGGAAGATGGTCGCGAGGCTGGTGTCGAGGGCTTTCGCGATCCGGCCGTCGCTCCAGCCTTCGCCTGATTCGGACATATCGGCTTTCAACAGGATACGCGCTTTGAGGAGTTCAGCGGCGGGGTGTTTGCCTTTGTGGATCAGCGCTTCAAGCGTTTCACGCTCCTCCGAACTCAACCGGACGACGTATTTTTTAACCGCGACCTCTCGCATGACCCGATTCCCGACGACGTTGTTGACGTTGCCAGAGAGTCACAGATTATTGTCAGAATCAACGACGTGAAGCACTAGACCGCCACGGCCAGACGCGGGCGCCCGCCTTTCGCGCCATTTGCCCGCGCCGCCGCCGCCTTGGCCGGGGACGTCGCTCGCCCGGCATGCCGAGCCATGTGCGCCTTGGTGCCGAACAGCCCGGCACAGAGGCCGGGGATGGACAGGTCGACGTCCAGCGCCTCCCAGTGCAAACCGTACCCGGCGCCCAGGATTTCCATAGCGGCAAGCTGATCCGGCGTGGCGTTTTCCAGCCCCTGCGCCAGAGTGACCGGGAAGCTGAACGTGCTGCCGTTGGTCAGTTCCACCGCGATGTGCCCCCGCCCCCGGTCGTACCACGCCCGCGCGGCCCGAGGTTCGGCAAGCCGGGCGCTACGCCCGCGCGCCGCGGCGGCGTCGAGTTCGGTATCAGTCAAGTCGGCCATGAATACTCTCCCATCGCTGGAGCAACAGGGTCTGCTGCTCCGTCACCGTTCGCATCGCCCGGCGAACCTCGGTCTTGGTCATGTTTTCGGACCAGAGCAGTACCGGCACCCCGCCGGGCCTCAGCAGATCGATCTTGGCTTGGCCGTCACCGAAGACGTGGACATGAGCCGGCAGGTGGTCGTCGGTGAAGATGACGATGTGCAGCCCATAGGCACGAAACACGGTAACCATTGCTTTTTAACCTATCGTGATGGGTTATGCAAGCCTGTTTCCAGGCCCGCCTATCGCCACCATGACCGCGAAAGGTAAACCAACCGTTAACGCCGGCGGATATTTGCGTGCCCGCGGGGCTCAACGAAGGGAAGAACGCATGCTCAAGGGAAAAACCGCGCTGATCACAGGCTCATTGGGTGGGATCGGCTTTGCCGCCGCCAAGGCGCTCGCCAGCCTCGGCTGCGATGTCGTGTTGAACGGCTTCGCCCCGCCCGAAGCCATCGCCGAGCGGGTGACCGAGATCGAAGCGCTCGGCGTCAAAGCGACTTACCATGGCGCCGACCTCCGCCGCCCATCCGAAATCGCGGACATGGTCGCCACCGCCGCCCCTGACATCGTGGTGAACAACGCTGTGGTGCGGCATTTCGGCGCGGTGGAGAATTTCGCGCCGGAACACTGGGATGAGGCTCTGGCGGTGAACCTATCCGCTCCCTTCCACACGATCCGCCTGAGCCTGCCCGGCATGAAAACCAAGGGCTGGGGTCGGATAATCAACATGGCCTCGATCTACAGTCATTTCGCAACGGTGAATCGCGTAGATTACATGACGACCAAAACGGCGCTCCTGGGACTGACCCGAGCGGTGGCTGTAGAGGTGGCTCGGACGGACATCACGTGCAACGCGATTTGCCCCGGGACCGTACTGACCCCAGCCATCGACTGGCGCCTGCGGCAGGAAATGCAGCGTGATGGCACCACGTTCGAGGAAGCGGAGGACGCATTTCTCGCTATCCGTCAACCGTCCCGCCGGTTCGTGAAAGACGACAACGTGGCCGGATTGATCGCCTTCCTGTGCGGCCCGCATAGCGGCGACATCAACGGCGCCGCGCTGCCGGTGGACGGTGCCTGGGTGGCCGGGCGGTAGCGGCATTTTACCGGCCCACCTCTTGCTTCCTCGGCAGGTGGGGTGCATTGCTGCACTGCACATGGATGGGGTGACGGACGACGATTTCGTTCGTTTTCCCATGGGATCGCCCGCGCGGCGGGCCGGATTGAAGGGACCAGCGGATGCGCCTCGCGGTGCTGAAGGAAAGACGCCCAGCGGAGACTCGTGTCGCCGCTACCCCCGAAACCGTTAAGCGCCTGATCGGTCTGGGCCTGGACGTCACGATCGAGACCGGCGCCGGCGCCACCGCCGCCATCCCGGACTCCGAGTTCCTCGCCGCCGGCGCGCGCATCATGGACGGGCCGGAGGCCGCGCTGAGCGGCGCTGACATTGTCTTCGCCGTGCAAGCGCCGCTGCCGGAACAACGGGCGTTGATCCAAAAGGGTGCCTTGCTGGTGTGCATCGCCGGCGCGTTCGGCGATCCCGACCTTGTGCCCTCCCTGGCCGCCGCCGGCATCGATGCCGCGGCGATGGAGTTGCTGCCGCGCATCACCCGCGCCCAGGCGATGGATGTGCTGTCGAGCCAGGCCAATCAGGCCGGGTATCGCGCGGTGATCGAGGCCGCGGGCGCCTTCTCCCGCGGCTTTCCAATGATGATGACCGCTGCCGGCACCGTCCCCCCTGCCCGGGTGTTCGTGATCGGCGCCGGCGTGGCCGGGTTGCAGGCCATTGCCACCGCCCGCCGGCTGGGCGCGATCGTGTCCGCCACCGACGTGCGCCCCGCCGCCAAGGAGGAGATCAAGTCCCTCGGCGCCACCTATGTCGGTGTCGAGGACGCCGAAACCGCCTCGCAGACCGGCGCCTATGCCCGCGAAATGAGCGATGCGTTCCGGCAAAAGCAGGCTGAGCTGATGGCCACGACCGTGTCTAAGAACGACATCGTCATCTGCACCGCGCTGGTAATGGGCCGCAAGGCGCCGACCATCGTGACCTCGGCCATGGTCGCTTCGATGCGTCCTGGCAGCGTGATCGTCGATCTTGCCTCCGACGCCGGCGGCAACTGTGAGGCGACGGTACCGGGCACGCTGACCACGACCCCGAATGGCGTCGCGATCCTGGGCTACCACAACTGGCCGGGCCGCATCCCGGTTGCGTCGTCGTCGCTTTACTCTCGGAACCTCCTGACCTTCCTGTCCACCTTCTGGGACAAGGAAACCAGCAGCCCCAAACTGCCGGCGGACGACGACATCGTGAAGGGCGTCATGCTGACCCGTAGCGGTGCGGTCGTGCATTCCAGTTTCCTGCCCGCGCAAGCCGCGTAAGATCCGGAGACATATAACATGAACCCCAATCAGATCGCGGAAGAGGCCTCCCGCCTGTCCGAACAGGCGCTGGCTTTGGCCGTACACGCGCAGGCGATCGCCGGCACCGTCGGTGCGGTGGCACCGGAAGTCGAGCCGTTCATCTTCCTGCTCGCCGTGTTCCTGATGGCCTGCTTCGTCGGCTACTACGTTGTGTGGAACGTCACTCCGGCACTGCACTCCCCGCTGATGGCCGTGACCAACGCGATTTCCTCGGTGATCGTGGTCGGCGCGATGCTCGCGACCGGTCTGGCTACCTCCCCATGGGCGATGGGGTTCGGTTTCATCGCGGTCACCCTGGCGTCCATCAACATATTCGGGGGCTTCGTGGTGACGCAGCGCATGCTCTCGATGTTCAAGAAGAAGGGCTAGGACAGGATCATGTCGGCCAGCCTCACCTCTCTCGCGTATCTCGTCGCCGCCGTCCTGTTCATCCTGGCGCTGCGCGGGTTGTCATCCCCCGTCACCTCCCGCCAGGGCAACCGCTTCGGCATGATCGGCATGGGTATCGCCGTCGTCGCCACGCTGCTGCACCACGGCATGAGTGGCTGGGGCTTTGTCCTCATCGCCGCCGGCATCGCGATTGGCGGTGGCATCGGGACCGCCGTCGCGCTGCGCATCCAGATGACGGCGCTGCCGCAGTTGGTCGCGGCGTTCCATTCGCTGGTCGGTCTGGCGGCGGTGTTCGTCGCCGCGGCGGCGCTCAACGCGCCCGAGGCCTTCAACATCGGCTCGGCCGGGCACATCCACCCACAAAGCCTTGTGGAGATGTCCCTCGGCCTGGCTATTGGCGCGATTACGTTCACCGGGTCGCTGATCGCGTTCGCCAAGTTGCAGGCATTGATGCCAGGGGCGCCGCTGCTGTTTCCCGGGCAGCATAAGCTGAACCTTGGGTTGGGCATTCTGCTGGCCGTGCTGGTGATCCTGTTCGTGATCTCCGGCGGCAGCCAGATACTGTTCTGGCTGATCGCCCTGGTGGCGCTGGCCCTTGGCTTCCTCATGATCATGCCGATCGGCGGGGCGGACATGCCGGTCGTGGTGTCGATGCTGAACAGCTACTCCGGCTGGGCGGCGGCGGGCATCGGCTTCACCATCCAGAACCTGGCGCTGATCATCACCGGGTCGCTGGTGGGCGCGTCGGGCGCGATCCTGTCGTACATTATGTGCAAAGGCATGAACCGCAGCATCTTCAACGTGCTGTTGGGCGGCTTCGGCACCGATACCGGCGCGGCGGTTGGCGGCGGGCCGGTGGGCGACCGGCACGTGAAAAGCGGCAATGCGGAAGACGCGGCCTTTATCATGAAGAATGCCTCCAAGGTGGTGATCGTTCCCGGCTACGGCATGGCCGTAGCGCAGGCACAGCATGCATTGCGGGAGATGGCGGACACGCTGAAGAAGGAAGGCGTGGTGGTGAAATACGCGATCCATCCGGTCGCCGGGCGAATGCCCGGACACATGAACGTTCTGCTGGCCGAGGCCAACGTGCCGTATGATGAAGTGTTCGAGCTGGAAGAGATCAACAACGAATTTTCCACGGCCGACGTGGTCTACGTGATCGGTGCGAACGACGTGACCAACCCCGCGGCGAAGACGGATAAGACGTCCGCGATTTATGGGATGCCCATCCTCGATGTGGAGAAGGCGGCGACCGTGCTGTTCGTGAAGCGGTCGATGGCTTCTGGGTATGCGGGCGTGGATAACGAGCTGTTTTTCCGGCCGAATACGATGATGCTGTTTGGCGATGCGAAGAAGATGACCGAGGAGATCGTGCAGGCGCTGGGGCACTGATCAGGTAGCGGCTGCCTCCAGCCCGAGGAAAGCCGCGAGCACCCGGTCCACCGAATGCATCGTTTGGGCGTCCAGCATCCCGAACGCGGCACCGGCCTTATCGCGAGGCACGGAAATCGCGCGGTCGATCATGACCTGCGAGACGACTCGCAAGCCGTTCTCGGATGACGGATGGACCGGAATGCGGACCAGCGGCGCATCTTGCAGCGTGCCGGTCAGCCGCAAGACCGTCACCAGATGACCACGTTTCACGGCACCGTCTCATAGTTGTATTCGTCCTGATCGACGAAAGCCGCAAGCCAACGAAGCTCCTCTGGTTCCGAGCTATTCGGATCGCGCACAACCGCCGCTAACTCCAGCGACTGACGCCGAGCCTCGGCGCTGGTCGCCGCTGTGAAGGCTGCCTTCAACGCTGGGTCGATCCAGAGGTTGAAGCTGGCTTCCTTGGAGTGGAGGCTGGTGCAGGCCATCCTCATCTCCATAAATGCAGAGTCCTTACATGATGCACCACAAATAAGAAGCAACCTGGAGGTTTCGGCTCGTTCCTAATCAACGGTCGGCGATCATCATCGCGATAACCCCCGCCAACCGCGCCGCATCGTCGCTCACCCCGAACAAAAACGACGAGCTCATCTTCGACAAGAACGGCAACCCCAGGAAATACAGTCCCGGCACCTCCGTCACGCCGCCTCGATGGATCGGCATCCCCCGTCCATCCAACACCGGCAAATTGATCCAACCGAAATCGACCCCATATCCCGTTGCCCAGATCACCGTCCCGATGCCCTCGGCACGCAAATTAAGCGACCGGATCGGCTCCTCCAACTCGGCCGGCGTGGGGGAGATCACCCGGGCCTCCGGGTCCTCCGGAAACGACAATCCCTTCGCGGCGATATGCGCATCCACGAAATCCATAAACGCGAGATACGCGGCATCGCCGTGTACCAAATTCGCCAGCAAATCGGGCGCGAACGTCATCACCCCGTCCCGCGCGGTATCCGCCCGCCCCAGCAGCACCATCCCCTGCCGAGCAAAATCGCGGAAATCCATGGTCCGGCCGCCATAAGCGCCGGTATGGACCACCGGCGACCGGTCGGCCGGGCGCCGCTCGGGCGGAGTCGTATCCATCCCCGTTTCGATCCACCACCAGACATGGTCGTGCCCGCGATACCGCCGCGGCGCTCGCTTGTGCTTGCTCACGGACAAATAAACCTGCCGCCCCGCGCGCATCAGCTCCTCGGCGATTTGCGCGCCGGAGGCCCCTGCCCCGACCACCAGCACCGCCCCGTCCGGCAACTGCCCGGGTGCCTTGTAACCACCGGCATGCAACTGCAAGATCCCGGGCGTTTCCGGCAACAACGGGGGAATAATCGGGCACTGGAACGGTCCGGTCGCGACGACAACGTTCGCCGCCTTGAAAATACCCGCGGACGTCTCAGCGACGAAACCCCGCCGTAACGCCGTCACCGAGACTCCGCACCGAACCGGCGCCTCGATAAACTTCGCGTATGCGTCCAAATACGACGCGATCTCCTGCCCCGTTGCGAACCCATCCGGGTCACCCGCGACGAACGGAAATTCGGGCAACCGCACCAGCGCGTTGGGCGTCTGAAAGTGCAGCCCATCCCACCGTTCCGACCGCCATCGTTCGGCCACCCGCCCGCGCTCCAGCACCAGATGCGGGCACCCGCGCTTGCGCAGCGCGTGGCTCATGGTCAGGCCGGCCTGACCGCCCCCGATAATCAGCGTCTCGATATCCATGCGGTGCAGCCTAGCCCTCCGCCCCTGGGCTTGGCCAACCCCGGCTCCTGGCGTAGCGTCGCCCACAACCCGAACCGACTGCTGGAGGAGAAACGCCCATGCCCAACGTATCCGCCGAACATCTGATGGAAATCGCCAAAGGCCTGCTGATCGCGGCCGGCGCGTCGGAAGAAGAGGCCTTGACCGTCGCCAAATACAACATCGGCGCCAATCTGGTCGGCCACGACTCCCACGGCATCATCCTGATTCCGCAATACATTGAGCGCATCAAGGCTGGCCACATCGTGCCCAAGGCTCCCTGGGTCATCACCCAGGAAACCGCCACCACCACCGTTGTCGACGGCAACTGGGGCTTTGGTTACGCGGTCAGCGATCGCGCGATGAAATACACGATCGAGAAAGCCAAGAAGCAGAACGTCGCCGCCACCACGGTGTTCCGCCAGAGCCATATCGGCCGGCTTGCCAGCTACCCGCTCATGGCATCGGCCGAGGGGATGATCGCGCTGATCACAGCCGACTCCGGCCGCAGCCCCAAAGCGGTCGCACCCTTCGGCGGCGCCCAGGCGCGGCTTGGCACCAACCCGATGTGTTTCGCCATCCCGTCCAACCTGGACGGCCCGTTGGTGTTCGACATGGCGACCTCCGCCGCCGCTGCCGGCAAGATCAACGTGGCCACCGCGCGCGGGGAGCAGGTGCCGAACGGCTGGCTGATCGACAAGGACGGCAAGCCGTCCAACGACCCCCGCGTGCTGAAGCAAGGCGGCGCGCTCCTGCCGCTCGGCGGGACCGAGGGTTACAAAGGCACCGGCCTCGCGGTCATCGTGGAAATTCTGTCCGGCCTGCTGACCGGACTTGGATTCGGTGTCGAACCGACCGGGCGCCATAACGACGGCTGCTTCATGGCGGTGTTCAACGTGAACGCGTTCCGTTCGCTCGAAGTTTTCAAGAAGGAAGTCACCGACTTCGCCATGTACCTGAAGGACACCCCGAAGGCCGAAGGCTTCACCGAAGTCTTTTACCCCGGCGAGGTCGAGTACCGGAAAGAACAGGATCGCCGCAAGAACGGCGTGCCGGTGGAAGATGCCACCTGGAACAAGGTCAAGGATCTCGCGAAAGGCTACGGCATCGCTGACAAGCTTGGCCTCGCCTGACCGAAACGGCGGCGGCTGGGGTCACCCAGCCGCCAAACTCGCCGCGAAAACCCGACGTAATTGCCGCCCAATATTTTCCCGACATCGCCGCTGCTGAATCCGGGCGCCAACAAAGCCTCCGCCAGTAATGGCAGTTCATCATAATTCCGGATCGTGCTCGCGCCGACCAACCCGCGCAGGTCCGTTCCTAGACCGACATGGTCTACCCCAACAATGTCGGCCAACCGCGCCATCCCCACCGCCATGGCGGTCATGTTGGGATAAATCTCGATCACCGGCCAAACCCCGATCACCCCGCCCGTGCCCGCGACAAGACCAGCGGCTTGAAGGTGACGGACGCCGCGCGCTTCACCAGATCCAGCGTGCCGTGTGCGACATCCACCACGATCCCCAACTGGTTGCATCGGCGGATGACCTCAGCGCCGAAATCGGTCAAGCCGCCATCGCCCGGACAGGCGCGGCATGCCGCCGCGCACCGCGATGGGATCGGGGGAGAAGACCTCGATCGCCCCCGACGGATCGGCCGGCGCATGCGCGATGCAGCAACGCGGTTCGGAGAGGATCAAGAACGTGCGCGCGGTCCGCGACGCACCGGGGGCCAGCGGATAGAAGCTGACTTCGACAGCCGCGTCCTCAACGGCTTCGTTCAGATTGCTCCAGGCGACGCGCATTTCGATCAGGCCAGCCCGACCAACAGGCCGGTGAAACAAAGCGCCAATGCGATGCCGGCCAAACGATTGAACATGCCACCTACCCCTTGTGGTTCTTCATACACAGACGATGATAGGTCGCATTCCATCCCGGCGGGGAGTAATATTCCTGGACGGAGGACGCGATGCCAACCAAAACCGTGACCATCTACCACAACCCCACCTGCGGCACGTCCCGCAAGGTGCTCGGCATGCTGCGGGATGCGGGCATCGAGCCCCGCGTCATCGAGTATCTGAAAACCCCGCCCAGCCGGGACGAAATGAAGGCGTTGCTGAAGCAGATGGGCATGACGCCGCGTGAAATACTGCGCCGCAAAGGCAGCCTGTTCGGCGAACTGGGCCTGGACGACCCGGCGAAGACCGACGACAATCTGCTGGATGCGTTACAATCGCATCCCGTCCTGATGGAGCGCCCGATCGTCGTGACCGCGCGTGGCACGAGCGTCTGCCGCCCGGCGGAGCGTGTGAAGGAACTCCTGCCATAACCGGAAGGATCCATCCCATGCCCACCACCAGGAAAATCGGCGTCTTCGTTTATGAGAACTTCGAACCCATCGACGTCTGGGGGTTCGTGCAGGCTTTCGCGATCGCCCGCTTCTTCGGGCAGGCCTATGGCGATAAAGGCCCCTATCCTTTCAATATCTCTTTCATCGCCAAGACAATAGACCCGGTCCACAGCTATAACGGTCCGCGAGTCGCCCCGGATATGACCCGAGAGGAAGCGTTAACCGAACAGTTCGACGTGCTGGTGATTCCCGGCGGCCATGGCACTCAGGACGTGCTCGACGATGCCACCATTGCCTGGGTGCGGGCGATGGATGCCAAGGTTCCGCTCATGGCGTCGGTTTGCACGGGCGCCGCCGTACTGGCTTCGGCCGGGCTGCTGGATGGGCGACCCGCGGCGACGAACCATAACGCATTCAGCTGGGTCGCATCGCTCCGCCCGGCCGTGGTGTGGGATCGTATTTCGCGCTGGGTCGATACGGGAAAATACGTGACCTCCGCCGGCGTATCGTCCGGTACCGACATGGCTTTCTATCTGGTCGCCCGCCTGTGCGGTCAGGCTGTCGCGGATATCGCCGCGGCGGAAGCGGAATACCACTGGCAGCGGGACCCGCGCGTGCAACAACCGTTCTGACTTTGGGGGAGGAGGCAGGGTATCCCATCGGCCCGACGCCATGAGCAACGCCCCCCATTTCGACATCGACCTCGCCAGCTTTTGGCGCGATCCATACCCTACGCTCTGTCGCCTTCGTCCCGCAGCTAAACGGCACCGTGCTGTCGCGGCACGACGACATCGTGGTATCGGAAAAGCTGATCGAGCTGTTCAGCTCCTACCAGCCTGCCGGCCTGATGAACAAGCCCACGCGGACCGCTTACTGGATGAGCTGGAGCCGGCCGGTCACGCCGACCTGCTCAAAGCTTTCGCGATGCCGCTATCGGCCGAGTGCCTCAAGGACATCACCGGCCTGACCAACATGCGCTTCCAGGACATGGACGCCTGGTCGCAGGGTATGATCGACGGCATCGCCAATTACGCTGGCAATCCGGACGTCGAGGCGCGCTGCCACGCCGCCACGGCCGGCATCGACGCCGCGATCGACGACATGCTGCCAGTGGTGCGTCTGCACCCCGGGCGCGACATGCTGAGCCTGATGCTCGTCGCCGGCACGATTTGGGCGCTGCTGACATACCCGGAACAACGGGCCAGCGACGTGTCCTGGCTACAGGTGTTCGAGGAATTCACCCGCTGGATCTCCCCCATCGGCATGTTGCCGCGCCGCATCGCGAAGCCGTGGACGATCGGCGGTGTCGATCTGGAACCGGAAGATCGCGTGTTCTTCCTGATCGGCTCCGCCAACCGGGATGAAACCATTTTCACCGATCCCGACCGTTTCGATACCCGGTGCGACACCGCCACAAGCATCGCTTTCGGTGCCGGTCCGCATTCCTGCATCGGCGCCTGGGCTTTTCGTGGCCTGCTGAATTTGCCGGTTCGGTGGTAGGATGGCTACAGCACCGACAGCACGTCCCGCGTCTCCCCAACCGCCACGATCAGACGGTCCGCATCCTCCCGCAACAACAGCCGTTCCGCCACCAGTGCCTCCGTCGCGGCCTTCACCTGAGCGGCCCAGGCAGCATGCGACCCGTAGCGCTCCTCGAACGACAACCGAGGATCGCCGGTTTCCGACCGTTCCGCCGCGGTCTCGGCGAAGGGCATGCAGGAGCCCTGAATGGTGAACAAATCCCCCGCCGCGTAGCCGGGAATGCGCACCGCCCAGCCCGTATGGGTAGCGACGGGTGCGGTCAACAGCGGATGCCGCAAGCCGCCCTTGCTGTTGCCATCCGCGTCCACGGCGGAGACCAGGACGGTGTATGGCGCGCCCTCGATAGGCGGCTCCACCGTGTGATCGCGCAACCGCAGCTCGTTCAACACATCGGGGAAATCCATGCCGGGAATGTGCGGGAATTGCGCCTCGGCTTCCTCCCTTGTGACCAACGTGCCGTCGCGGCGCGAGGGGAACTGGCTGACCGGCGGCGCGACGCCCTTTTCCACCCATTCCGTCAGCGCGATCAGCAGCGCCCGCATATAGGAGCTGTAGCCCAGCGGGTTGCCCGGCAATTGCGTAATTTGCTTTACTGGCGGCTTGTGCACCGCGTGCTGAATGCCCGATGCCATGAAGATGCGCACATTGTCCGGCATTGCCACATCGTTGCCGGCATGATCGGTTGCCACCAGAGACGCCCGCCCCACCCATAAATCTGAATCCGTATCCAAATGGATAATCTTCGGTGCCACCCGTCCCGCCGCCGCGCGCCGTAAAATGCCATCCGACCGGCCGCTAAGGGGATCGTACATGACCGGGTATGTAAACGGAAACTGATCGTCGAGGTAAGAATGATCCTCGTGCTGCCGAGCGTAACGGCCGGGTTGGGCGAAGGCGTAATTGATGTAGGTGCGGCGCGACCCGCCCACCACCGGGAAGATGGCGTCGAACACCGCCCTCCCCTCCGCCCCCCGGTTGAAACCCAAGTGCACGAAATCCCGCAGCACCCGCCCGCTTTGCGAGATGCCGAAGCCGACCGTATGGCGGATCGATCCGCCCAGTGGATTATCCGGCCCGTCGTGCCGCAGGAAATCCACCAGATCGCGGATCGCCGCGAACCCGATTCCCATCACCGCCGGGTCGCGTGCTGGATACACGAACTCGAAAATCGAGCCTTTGTCGAACCCAGCCACGCTCGGCCGGGTAATCTCGACATGCCGGTCGTCCACGTAGCGCCATGCCAGGCCGGGCGGAGTCGCGCGGGGGTCTTTCTCCCGCTGGCGCACGGTCAACGAGGCCCTGGCGGGATCGAAATCGGCCACCGGATAGGACAAAGTGCCGATGAAACGAGCCTTATCCAGCACCTGGATAAAGGCGTCGCCGGGGCCGCCGGTTTCCTCGGCGATGAACTCGTCGCGGTTGGTGCCGATGATCGGCCCGTCCTGGTTCACCGCGATGGGGAAGCGGGCGTCCAACCGGTCCGCACCCTCCGGCACACCGGTCTGCCAGGCGCTCCACACCACCGAAAACCCGTTCCGCATCAAAAACCCGTTGCCGGCGTGTTCTGGCGTCACCGGCCGATTGCCATCGGCGCCCAAATTCAGTCGGGTCAGCGCGACCTTATTGCCCCGGTTGGGCACGTCGTACATCAGCCAGCCATTGCCCTTGGCAGCATCGATCGGCTTGAGCAGGGAGAACGCGGACTCGTACGTCACCATCCCCTCGGCGTCGCGCGGCGCCTTACCAATGTTGATAATACTGGAGTTGCTGGGGTGCGCCGGATCCAGCGCCCCGTAGACGATACCCGTCAGGCACTCATAGGCGCCGACATCGCCGAAGACCGTCCCGCCGAAAACCGGTGTGAGACGTTCAGTGACCTCGATCCGCAGGATGCTGCCGCGCTTCACCGCCATGGTCCGCTCCCTCTTGCCTGGCTTCGGGCCCTCGATGCGGCGATTCCGTCGCCGGGGCAACCCCGAACGCCAAATACAAGCGCAGGCTGGGCGGCCAGAATTCGGCTACCGCAGCTCGGCCCGCATAGAGCCCGGCGATCAGGGCGATCAGCACAACGACGCTGGTGGCCCAGGCCAGCCGAAGCGCCAGTGTTCCCTCGGGCCTGGCGGACTCGGCACTCAGCCTGTCCAGCGCCGTTGGACCTGATGGCAGCGGGAATGCAGCACCCGGTGCTGGCGCCGCCGGGTGATCCGGCTCCCGCTCCGCCGCGGACGGCACTGCCGCAAGCGGCACCCACCGGTATTCGCATCGGCCGCAACGGGTTGCCCGCCCCGGGCGGAGCAAGCGATCCTCGACGTCATAGGTGGCTTCGCAGGACGGGCAGACGATACGCATGTGTGTCGGTGTTCTCGCCACTTTCAATTGTATTACAGTGGCCGATTATCCGGTTTGGTTGCAACCGGTATTCAGCCGCCCAACCGTGTGATCCGTCCCGCCGTCAGCCCGCCGTCGATCACCAGCTCCGACCCGGTCATGTGGCTGGACAGGTCGGAGCACAGGAACAGGATGCCGTCGGCGATTTCGGATGCCTGACCCGGCTTGCCCATCGGGACCGAGGCAGCAGCGATCTTGTCCGGGTCCAGCGGCGCGTTGGCGCCGGGCGGCAGCTTGCCCCAGATGGGTGTCGCGATGATCCCGGGATGCACGGAGTTCACCCTGATGCCGTCCCCCGCCTGGGCGCATTCCAGCGCCATCGACTTGGCGAATAATCTCACCGCCCCTTTGGTGGCGCTGTAGCCCGCCAAACCGGCTGACCCGCGCAGCCCGGCGACCGAGGACAGCATCACGATGGAACCACCGTTGCCGGCCCGGCGCATCGCCGGGATGCCGTATTTTACGGTCAGGAAAACGCCATCGACGTTGATCGCCATCTGCCGGCGCCAATCGGCCAGACTCATGTCGATGGCCGGGCCCATGATGCCGATGCCGGCGTTGGCGACCAGGATATCGAGCCGGCCGAACGCCTCCGCCGCCGCGACGACGGCGGGCCACCCGGCTTCGTCGGTCACATCGTGGTGGATGTAGGTGCCGCCGATTTCGGATGCCAGCGCCTGGCCCGCCGCGTCGTCGAGATCTGTCAGAACCAGTTTCGCGCCCTCTCGAGCCAAGGCCCGCGCGGTGGCGGCGCCGATGCCGGATGCAGCACCTGTGATGATTCCAACTTTGTTGGCGAGCAGTGCCATGGTTACCTCCGCTAGTACAAGCGGTATCATCCCACGCCCGGCGCTGCCTTCCCAGAGGGGCAGCGCGCTTGTGCTAAATCCCGTCCAGATTGAACACGCCGTCCAGCACCACCAGCCGGTACTGGAACAACCATTCCCCGTTCACCCGAACCAGCCGGCAATCGTACCGCCCCGGCGGCCCCATGCGGGATTCGCCGTTGCGGGTCAGGATGTTCACCAGATAGCAGGTCACCCGAGCGGTATCGCCGTCGACGGTAATCGCGAAATTGGTCAGGATGTGCCGCAGCTGTGCCCCGCTGGCTTGGAAGGCCGAGAACCGTTCCGCGAAGGCGCGGATTTCCGCCAGCCCGGTCTTCACCCCAACAACGGGGCTTTCCATCGATGCGCCCTCGGCGAAGCAGCTCACCACGCCATCCACGTTGCCGCCATCCAACGCGGTAGCATAGCGGATAAACAGATCCTGGATCGCAAACCGGTCTTCGATCGACGTTGGCATCCGTTATTCTCCCACCAATCCGCGCGCAACGCCAATGATGCGGTGCGTCTCGCTCCACAAATTATAGGGGCCGAGGTCGTCCATCGCGGCCCATTGGACCTCCGACACGTCGGACCCGGCCACGGCTTCCCCGCCCTCCCATCGGGCGGCGAAATCCAGGATGGTGTAGTGGAACCGCACCCGCCCCTCGTCGTCCTTCCGGATGGTGTCGACATAGGCGCAGAAATGCAGATCGCCGACTTTTAGGGCGGTTTCTTCCTCCAGCTCCCGCCTGGCGGCTGCGTGGCAAGTTTCGCCGATATCCTGCGCCCCGCCCGGCAGCGTCCAGCTGCCAACATTCGGTGGCTTGCCGCGGCGGCACAGCAGCACCTGGTCGCCGCGGATGACCACGATGCCGATCCCGACGATCGGCCGCGCCTGGTATTCCCGGTCCGTCACGGTTTTGCCGGTTCGGCGGGTTTCTCCGCTGCTTTCAGGTCGTCGATCTGGGGCACCAGCGCTGTCTCCTTCCAGGAACCGAGCTGATACAACCATCCGCCGAGTTTCTTGGACAGGGTGGCAGCTTCGGCCTCGGCTTTGTCGGTCCCGGCGACCGCCAGTGCGACCCAGATATCCTTGTCGGCTTTATAAACGGTCGCGGTGATCGTCAGCCCGTCGGTGGTGGTGAAAACCGCCGTCCCCTCGGTCGCCCCGATCGGGTCGGACGCCGCCCGCACCTCCTGGAACGTCAGGGATTCGAACGCCCGCCCGATATCTTCGACCTTGTAGTCTTCCAGCTTCGGATGGTCCGCCGGGTCGGTGAGCGCCAGCTTGTCGCCGTCGCGGGTGAACACCAGTTTGCTGTCGCCGCGCGTCACCTTCACCGAGGCGATGCGCCCGTGGTCGATATTGGCGACATCGCGGTTCAGCCATTGGCTGGGATCGTGGTCGACCTGCAACGCGCCCTCGGCCAGCCATGACTGGTTGTCGCCAGGACGGCGCACGTAGACCTGATCTTCCACCTTGCCTTGCGTCCGCATGCGGCGATGGCCGGTTATGACGTCGACAATGGGTTTCCCATCGCCATCGAACACCCGCAATTCGTTGGAGTTGGCATCGGCCTTGGTTGCGTCCTCCACCCCCAGGCGGCTGAACTGGGCGGGGTCGCTGGTGCGTTGTTCGACCAGCCGCAGTTCGGTCAGCGCCGTCAGCATCGCGTGCAACTTGCTGTCCTGCACGGGGTATCCAGCGCGCTCCGCCAGGCCCCACTGGCCGTCTTTCAGCGCGATGGTGGTGGTTTTACCCTGGAAGACCACCTCAATCTTCACCGCTTTCTGCAGTTTGGGCGCGAGGCCGGGGAACATCAGTTGGCCCGCATCAATGGATTTCTGCTCCGCCGGAACGGTGCGAGATCCAAAGAACCAGCCGCCGCCAAGGGCAACGATCCCAAGTCCGATCAGAATGAGAAGGGTGCGCTGGTTCATGCCCGAGCCCTCGCGCGGCGGCTGCGTTGGATCAGTGCGATGGTGATGGCGAGGATGGTCAGAAGTGCTGGCACCAACGCTATGTTGAGGATACGCAGCGTGGTTGCCAACCGCGAAATATCCCGGTTCAGCTCCAGTTGCACGGCTCTGAGTTTTTTTCTTGTCTCGACGATATCGGCGCGGGCCGCATCGATCGCGGTGCGTTGTTCCGGTGTAATGACGGCCTCGGCCTTGCCCTTGGCGTCACCCGCCTCGCTACCGGAACGAAGGGTGCGGAGCTGTTTCTCCACCTCCTCCAGATGCTTTTGCAGGGCTTGTTCGGTTTGCCGGTAGGCGGCTTCCGCGTCGCTCTGCATTTGCGCGATCACGGTGAAGGGACGGTTGGTATCGCCGCGGGAACGCAAGCCGATCAGCGCGTCGCCGCCAGCCAGCGTGCCGACCAGATTGGCGACGAAGGGACCGTTATCGGCGAAGGGGGTCGCGGTGGGTTGGCCGAAGAAGTCCGCGATCCGCACCCAGAACCGGTCAGCCAGGATGTCGGAATCCGCAACCACGACCATATTGGCCGGCCCCTCGGTGCCGGCTTTATGCTCGGGGAAATTGTCCGGCCGCTTCTGATCCGCGGCCAGTTCCGGCGGGCCGGCAAAGGCGGATTTCAGCACGCCGCGAATGCGAGCGGCGACGACCCGCGGCGTCCCATCCGGCTTGAACGACGCCAGCAGCTTGGACGGTTCCGGCATTTGCAATTGACTGGCCGGAATCACAGCCGAGCGCGGGCTGGTGGTCAGTAGCGGGGTAAACTCGATGGACGCCCCATCGGCCTTACTGATAGCCCCCGGCGAGGCAACGGTAATCGCCTTGAGATTGGCCGTCGCCGGATCGTTCTGGTTGATGCCGTCGCGGATGCTGAACCAAGCCACATAATTGACCGCCTGCACCCGCTCGTCCCCGCCGGCCCGCACGCGCCAGGCGCCGGTCAAATCGCCAACCGCCTGCGTGGGATCGAACTGGATCCCCCAGGCGTCGAACAGCTTCTTCAGGTCGGAATGCGCGTCCGAAACGGGCATGCCGGTCGGGCTCGGCGCGGATGCCGCTGCCTCACTCCAGGGATCGACCATCGCCATCAGCCGCCCGCCCCGCATGACGAACTGGTCGATGGCGTACAGCGTCGCGTCGGACAGGTTTTGCGCCTGCGCCACCAATAGCACCCCAATATCGGGATCAATCACCTGCGCGTCGGTCGCCACGATCTTCACCGTGTTGGTCTGCCGCAACAGGACATCGGACGCATAAGGCTGCCCCGCCGAACCGCCCTGTTGGCGCGCCATCATCATGGCCCGCGGATCGCCCTCCATCGGCAGGGACGTCATCAGACCCATCACCGGCCGCTTGGGATTGGACAGCTCGTAGACCAGCTTGGTCAGGTCGTATTCCAGGAACCGCTCCCGCTCCGCCTGGAAGAACGCAATGGTGCGCTCATCGTCCTCAAGATTGGAGCCAGCGAGGCCGAACCAAACCTGCTCCCCCCCCTGATCCACCGGGACCCCCTGCAACCCATACGCCATCGCTCGGTCTTCGGTGTCGCTGTACGGTTCGGGGTCGTAGAATTCCACACGCACCTTACCGTTCGACAAGGAGGCATAGTTTCGCAACATCTCCCGCACGTGATCGGCGTATGTGCCGTAGGACGGCACGGTGGCGCCGAGCTTGCGCGAGTAAAAAAGCCGAAGCGTCACAGGCTCCTTTAATCCGGCCAGCACCTGCTTGGTGCCATCGGACAATGTGTAGAGGTGGGAGGATGTCAGGTCGACCTGCACGCGGCCCAGACGGGCATCGGCGAACAGATTGATCCCGATGGCGATACCGGCGGCCGCGAGGACCCCGATGATGGAAAACCACAGACGGCGCATCGGATCAGTCCGCCTTCCGTTGTTCGACCAGCACGGTGTTCACGAACAGCCAGAACCCGATGAAGGTCGCAAAGTAGATAATGTCGCGCGCCGAAATGACGCCGCGGGTAAAGGCTTGGAACCGGTCGAGCACGGCCAGCCGCCGCGCGACCTCCGCCAGGATGGGGGTGTTTTTCGACAGGAAGTCGGTCACCAGCGAGTAGGACGCCACTGTGAAGATGAAGCATGTGGCGACCGCCAGGACGAAGGCGATGACCTGATTGCGGGTGGCGGCGGACATGGCGGAGCCGACGGACAAGAAGGCTCCGGCGACCAGCATCGACCCCAAATAGCCCGACGCGATCACCCCGTTATCCGGGCTGCCCAAGAAGTTCACCGTCAGGACGAAGGGGAAGGTCAGCAGCAGCGCGATGCCGCAAAACAGCCAGGCCGCGACGAATTTTCCCAACACCGCCTGCCATTGGGTGATGGGCAGGGTTAGCAACAGCTCGATGGTCCCCTGCCGGCGTTCCTCAGCCCAGAGGCGCATCGTGATCGCGGGGATCAGGAGGAGAAAAACCCAGGGGATGAAAGTGAAGAACGGGTTCAGGTCGGCCTGATCGCGCTCGAAGAAATTGCCCAGGTTGAAGGTTAGGGTGCCTTGCAGCGCCAGGAAGATGACGATGAAGACCGTGGCGACGGGGGTGGCGAAGTAGGCCGCCAGTTCCCGGTCGGCGATGGTGACGATGTTGCGCATGGTCAGGCGGCGTCCTTTTGCGGCAGCGTCAGCAGCCGGAACACGTCGTCCAGCTTGCCCGAGGGGTGCCGCTTTTCCAGCTCCGCCGGGGTGGCATCGGCGACGATCCGCCCGTTGGCGATGACGATGGCGCGTGTGCAGACCGCGTCCACCTCCTCCAGGATGTGGGTCGAGATGACGATCGCCTTGTCCGGCGCCATTTGCTGGATCAGGGCGCGTACCTCATGCTTCTGGTTGGGATCGAGGCCGTCGGTCGGCTCGTCCAGCACCAGCACGGGCGGGTTGTGCAGCAGCGCCTGCGCCAGGCCGACGCGGCGCTTGAAGCCTTTCGATAGCGTCTCCACCGGTTGCAGCCGCACGCCTTGCAGCCCGGTCAGACCGATGGCGTGGGCAACGCGGTCGCTGAGTTCCGACCCGGTGTAGCCGCGGATTTTGGCGCAGAAGCGCAGGAAGGCGGTGACCGCCATTTCGGGGTACGTAGGCGCCCCTTCCGGCAGAAAACCCAGCTCCCGGCGCGCCGCGACCGAGTCCGTCTGGACGTCATGGCCGCAGATGCGGGCGGTCCCGGCGGTCGGGATCATGAACCCCGCGAGCATGCGCATGGTGGTGGATTTGCCGGCGCCGTTGGGGCCGAGAAAGCCCAACACCTCCCCCTTGGCGACCGTGAAGGACACGTTGTCGACGGCAATGAAGGCGCCGAAGCGCTTGGTCAGGCCGTCGATCTCGATAAGCGTTTGCGGCTGTTCGGCTGTCACACCGCGCTCCCCCATCGTGGTTTCCGTTGCACGGGGGAATAGCGGATGTGGCGGGCAATGCAAGCGGGTGCGGTTGGTGGATGGAGGAGGTTTAATGGGGAGGAAAGGTACCCCTTGCCCAGGGTCGTCCACACCAATAATTAAACTTGGATCGGAAACTGTGGCGCAATGTGCCTAAGGTCATGACCCCCTGCTTGAGCGGGATGGCGCGCAGCCACCGCCGTTGTCCGGCACATGACTACGAAGTCGTCCGCACAACGCACCATCCGGTGCCCTTCTTCCTCCAGCAGAAGGCCGAGAAAGATAAAGCCACGGAGGGCCACGGAGCGTTGGCGCTGCCGGCGGTGAGTCAGGTCTCGGCCTGGCCCCAGCCGGCTTTTCCCAGGCGGATGGCCATGTCGGCAGAGACACCGTTGCGGCCATTATGGAACGATTTCACGCGCCCGCCAGGCTCTACCAAGGAGACAATCGCCCGCTTTTCGGCAGCCTTGCCGCTCTTGATGTAGGGGCGGCCCACCGATGCTGGCTCGGGGTCGGGTTCTCCTGCTTGCCGTGGTAGGTTTCGTCGGCTTCGACGATCTCGTCCGGACCGTCCATGAGTCGGGATGGCCGCCAGATTCCCCTTGGCGCGGCATGTCCGCTACGTTAGATATTCAGACGTAACCGTTAGTTTTATCCGCCACCGCCCAAGGCCCGGCATGACCCCCAATCCGAACGACCCCTGGCAAGCCCCCCCATCCTTCAAAGGCATGGAGGATGCCCTGCGCGATGCCTGCGAACGCGCCATGCAACTCGTCTTCCCCCTGCCGACCATGCTCCGCCTCTACCGCTCGGTCATCGGACTGACACGCGCACTGATGCAGGCCCGCATGGATGTCGGCCTGCCGCCAGGATTGAGCGACAAGCTGATCGCCCTGCTCGACAACGTCCGCGACACCACCGGCATGCACTTCCCCGACCGGGACATGCCCATCGAGGATGCGATCCGCTTGCATTCGGCCATCGTGAAGCTGGCCCGCATCGCCCACCGCGCCCGCATCGGGCGGCTCATCGCCCCGCGGGCCGAGTGGAAGCGTCCCCGCGAAACCACCCCCCAGCCTTCGGCCGAAAACGCGACAAAGTGCGGCGCGGCAATCAGCGTGAGAACGCGCGACAATCAAGGTGAGAAAGTCTTCTGACGCTTACGGCGCAGGGAGGGCGTAGCCCGACCGGAGGCGCAAGCGTCAGAATACTCGGCCTGAGCTCCCGGCGGGAGCGCGGG
>CAIYDT010000051.1 GCA_903924985.1 uncultured Acetobacteraceae bacterium | reverse complement strand
CCCAACCATGGCCAACCCCGCAACCGAGGCTAGCAGCGCGGCGCGGTGCGATGAGAAATGTGTCTGAGCCAAAGAATCGTCCCCCAGGAGGCAGCGCTGATTTGACTATACCTACGTTCCGCACGCGCTGTCTACCAGAAGACCTATATTTTATCCCGGATCTGTTTCGTGCCCTGACCATTGTACCCCATTCAGCGTCAGTGTCCGATTTGCGATACATCAATGCGGCTCACACCGGACTGGCAGGCGCAACAAGATCGGCCAGATTTCCAGCCACCCCTCCACGTGTCTCACAGCAGGCACTATCGTCGCATGTACGCAATCCACCCGTGGAAAACGCGCCTGAAATGCGCGGACGATCGCAGTATCGACGACTGAGTCGTCCTCCCCAACAAAGTGCATCTGCGGTATGTTTTGCAGCTGCACGGCAAAATCGGCGGGGTTCAAGGAGCCGGTCAGGGGGCTGAGTTGCTGACGCGCGGTCCAGGCCGCTGTGTCCAGATTAGCCGCGACAGTGCGCAAATTGGCGACATCGTGCCGCCGAGCAGCGACCAACGCCGCGACCACGCCGCCGCCGGAAAATCCGACCACTTCCAATTCACGAGCTCCGCTGGCCACCAGAAGCCGGTCGATGGCCACATTTGTGCTCGCGATCACGGGTTCGGCGTAACGGCCATCGGTCCAGTCGTGAACACTACAGTTTGGGTCGGAACCCGGCGTCACGTATTGGCAAGGGCGTGCCAGGTAGGCAACCGACGGCGCGGGGTCGCGCGCCGCCAACGCCAGGGCCACCGGCGACCAGGGCGTGGGGTCCTCCGATGGCGTGTCCCGGTGCATCCAGGCGTGTCCGTCACCCTCTATATAGACTCGCAGCACGGGAGCGGAACCGAAGCGGGCGTGGGCGACCAGGTGGAACGTTGCCGCGTCGATGTCCATCCGCCGCAAGCCGGCCGATGCGGCGATCCTCGCGGCGTTGGTCCGGGCGTCCCGCCCGTCCGCGCAACCCATGAGGGCCAGCGCCAGGCACAGCCAACCAATCGTCCGGCTCACCTGCGATCTGCGGGAACATTGGCCTCGACCATGTCCCGCGCCGCGTTAGGCACGGGGGCCACCGCCTCGACATGCAGGGCCAATGCCGCGTGCATGGCGCCGAGCCCCACCGGGACGGTGGCTGGCTCCGCCAACAACGCGATGCCGGTGTACCAAAGACACACGCGATCGTTCGGGTGCATGGCGGAAATTTGCTCGCATACCGCTGGTATCCGCGAGTACTGCTTCGTCAAAACGAGGAACGCCAGGAAGGGTACGGCAACGTCGGTGCGATCGGGCGAATGCCTGACAATCCGCAGCATCGCGGGCTCCCACCGCGGCAGTTCGCGTTCCCGCAACGCAGCGAGCGCGGTGTGCTCATGGCCGGCGATCAGGTCGTTTCGCAGCGCCAGAGTCAGCGCCTCCAGCCGTACCCCGGCTCGGCCCGCGGCAACCCAGGCGTCGACCTCATCCAACATCCGACCATACCATTGCGCCTGAGCCGGCGTGGCGGGATGGCCGGCGGCAAGTTGCTCTCCAACAAACGCCGCCTCATTCAATGCCAGCCACCACAGATGCACGCCCCCTCGGCCGTGGTCAGGCGGGAATGCCCCAAATGCGGCGATATCCGCCGGATTCTGACGGTTCAATGCGGCCAGACGCGCCCCGCCCATGCGCGCGTCCTCGGCCGTCATCGCGCAACCCGCCGCCAGTACCGAGACAAGCGCCAAGCCGGCCGCGCGCATCCAGCCGTGCATCCGGACTGGATCCGCCGACCGCAGCGTGCCGGCCGGCGCGGTGGTCGCGGCGATAGCCACCGCCAGAAAGGGGTAGCAGAGCATGAACGGGTACCAGAAGCACAGCGACCCCACGATCAGGAACCAGCCCACCGCGCCGATGCTCAACATGCCACGCCGCGCCCCGGAAACAATCATGGGGAAGAACGACAGGTAAAGCAGGCCGCCGATCGGGCCCCCACCCAAAACCGCCTCGAAGACACCATTATGAACATGGAAGGCACCGGCGCCGATACCTTCCCAATTAGGGTCCCAGACCCCGTTCGCGAAGCCATGCACGCCGGGGAGGTAATTGTGCTGGTACAGGATGTCGTTGTAGCTGCCCCACCCAAACCCGGTCAGCAGCGCCAGGGGACGATCGCCGAACCCCAGCAGTTCGGCCAGGATCAGCAGCCCGCGGGAACGGACGGAATACAGCGGGTCGTAGTCCCCATAAGCGACGGCCCCGGCAACGGCGGCGCAGGTCAGCAGCAACGCCATCACGGGAAACCATGCCAGAAGCCGGCGGGCGCGCGCCAACGCCGCTCCAACGGCCAGCCACCGTGCCGGGATTAACAAAGCGGGCCCGATCAGACACAGCAGCACAATCGCGGTTTTGTTGCCGGAGAACACGACGGGCACCAACCCTGACAGCCCCGCCAGCAGAAGCGTCCGCCAAGTGGCACGCCGGAACGCGGCGGCGACGACGATTGTCACCGACGGACCGACCGTACCCGCGTAGCCGGCATATTTCTCCGGCCGCCAGGCGGATTCCCATGGCAGCAGCGCATCCATGCCACCGATGGCGAAAGCGCTCAGCACCACCGCACCGACCAGCACGAACCGCGGCAACTGGTAGGACCAAAGCGCCATCGCCAGCAGGGTCAGCATCAGCAGGGCCAGAAAGCTGAAAATCCCCTCTCCGGTCTCCGGCGTGCCGAACCAGCTTCTGGCGGGGAAATCCTGCGCGAGGGAGACCAGCGCGTTCCAGGCCAAAAATGCCAAAAGCACCTGGATGTGCCGGCGGCCAAGCAGCAGGGCAACGGAATGACCGGTGAGATCGAGCGCCAAGAGGCAGAGCCCGGCGATGGCGGCGACGCCCAACAACCCAACCGTCACCGGCTCCGTCTGGAACCAGACACCATAGGCAAAGGGCGGAGTGGCCAGCAGAAAGACAAAAAGCGACAAGACCAGCACGACGGTACCGGCGCCGCGGGCACAGACAGCCGGTAGCCGGCTGGTGTCGAACTGTGGCCTCGGCAAGGCGTCTAACGGCATGGTGCGCGGCGTTCCTGTCTCCGCCGCTCGTTTAGCCCGATCCCGCGGTGGCGGACAGAGCGATCAGCCAGGATCGCGGGTCAGGCGCTTCAGTGTCGCCACCTGCCGGTAGAACGCCTTGCGCGGCTGCGCCGGGGTTCCCATCAAGATGGCGCCCGGCGCCGCGTCCCCGATGACCCCAGCCTGGCCCCCGATCCGGGCACCGGCGCCGATGTGCAAATGTCCGGTCAGCGCGGCCTGACCCCCGACCTGCACGAAATCCTCCAAAACCGTCGAGCCGGCGATACCGGCCTGCGCGACGATGACGCAGCAGCGGCCGATGCGGACGTTGTGGCCGATTTGCACGAGGTTATCGAGACGTGTGCCGGCGCCGATAATGGTATCCCCGGTCGATCCCCGGTCGACCGTACTGTTGGCGCCGATTTCCACGTCATCGCCGATCATGACACGGCCGAGTTGCGGGATGCTGAGGAAACCGGCCTTGGTGGTCGCGAAGCCGAAGCCCTCCTGCCCGATGCGGGCGCCCGGAAACAGTGTGACGCGGCAGCCGAGATGCGTATGGCTCAGGCTGACATGCGCGCCGATGCGGGCGTCGCGGCCGATGGTCACGCCGGCTCCGACGGAGACATAGGGACCGATGCGGCAATTGGCCCCGATTTCCGCCCCGGCCTCGATGAGCGTGTATGCCCCGATTTCGGCAGAGGGATCGACCACCGCGCCTTCCTCGACGGTCGCGGTGCCGTGGATGCCAGGCTTGGTCGGGGGACGAGGATGGAAGAGTTCGGCGACGCGTGCCCAGCCTTCCGACACGGTCGCCGTGACGATAGCGATGGCGCCGACAGGCACGCGGTCGCACATATCGGCCGTCACGATGACCGCGCCGGCGGCGGTTTCGTCCAACGCGAGGATATAGCGGCGGTTATCGAGGAAGCTGACGTCGTTCGGTCCCGCGGCACGCAACGGCGCCACACCGGAGAACATCCGCGTCGATACGGGTGCGCTGCCACCTGACGCCGCGACGACGGCCGCCAGCCCGTGGGGACTGTTTCGGGCAAAAAATCGCCCATCGCCCATTGGCGCTTCGGTCAAAAGCAGCGTCCTTCCATGGTTGAGCCCTATGTGGTGTGTGAATACGGCTGTGTGAAGGCAATCTTTGCGCTGGCACTCCTCGGGTAGGAGTGCTAATAACAGCCCATCGGCGAAATATACCTTGTCTCGGCGTGTTTCCTATCGCCCGCCAATACGCCGGCCCATGCATTCAGGAGAAAATACCGTGAAGTTCCGCCCTCTGCACGACCGGGTCGTGATTCGTCGCGTCACCGCGGAAGAGAAGACCGCCGGTGGCATCATCATCCCCGATACCGCCCAGGAAAAGCCGATGGAAGGCGAAGTGATCGCTGCTGGCCCGGGCGCCCGCAACGAAGCCGGCCAAATCGTCGCCCTGGAAGTGAAAGCCGGCGACCGCATTCTGTTCGGCAAATGGTCCGGCACGGAAGTGAAGATCGACGGCGAGGAGCTCCTGATCATGAAGGAGTCCGACATCATGGGCATCGTCACCGGAACTCCGGCCCCAGCTCCGGCCGGCAAGAAAAAAGCCGCCTGATTCCGTCATTTCATAAAGGACAAAGATAATGGCTGCGAAAGATGTAAAATTCGGCGTCGACGCGCGCACGCGCATGCTGCGCGGCGTGGATGTGCTCGCCGAGGCCGTCAAGGCGACACTGGGGCCCAAGGGCCGCAACGTCATCCTGGACAAGAGCTACGGCGCGCCGCGCATCACCAAGGACGGCGTCACCGTCGCCAAGGAAATCGAGCTG
>CAIYDT010000050.1 GCA_903924985.1 uncultured Acetobacteraceae bacterium | reverse complement strand
CTATGAGGCGTTTTTACTGGCTAAGCCATACCTAGGTAAGGAAGCTTGGAAAGGGAGCCTTAGCGGGGTCTTAAAAGTCCTTAGAGAGGGTGGAGAAGGGGATATAGCAGACTATGCTATCCGTAAAGTCTGACCGCAACGACGCACGCGGGATTGCCCAGTTGATGCGTCTGGGTTGGTTCCAATCGGTGCACTGCAAGTCGCTGCCAGCCCAGAAACTGCGCGCCGTGCTGACCGCGCGCAAGCTGGTGCGGAGCAAGCGCCACGACATGGAAATGAGCCTGAGGGGTATCTTGCGCGGCTTTGGCCTGAAGGTTGGTCCCACGACGCCACGCAGCTTTGAAAGTCGTATCCGCGCGCTGTTGGATGGGGCCGTTCATGACCGAGTTGTTCCCCAATGCCGTGCGAGGGGTGGCGCAGGGATTTTGCTACAACGTGGGGCGCGGCATCGGCGCGGTGTTCCCGGCGCTGGTCGGCTTCCTGGCGGGGCGTTTCGGTTTGGGGGGCGCAATCGTGATCTTCGCGTTTTGCGGCTTCGCGGTGATGCTGGCCGGGCTGCTGTTGCTGCCCGAAACCAAGGGTCGGTCGTTGGCTAGCTTGGAGGCGCCGGCGGAATAGCGCGCCGCCGCCATCCGACCACAGCCAGCAGCGATGCCGTGACCGTGACGATAACCGTCGCCAGCGCGTAGATCTCAGGCGTTACGCCCAGCCGCGTCGCGGAGAACACCACCATCGGCAACGTCGATGCCCCTGGGCCGGAGGTGAAGCTCGCCACCACGACGTCGTCCATCGACAGGGTGAACGACAGCAGCCAGCCGGATACCAACGCGGGTGCCATCAGCGGCAGGGTGATCCGCCGGAACGTGGTCCAGGGCGGGGCATACAGGTCCGCTGCCGCTTCCTCCAACGCCGAGCCCGCTTCCGCCAGTCGTGCTCGGATCACCACCGTCACGTAAGCAACCGAAACCGAGGCATGTGCGATCGTCACTGTCCCAGCACCACGCCCGGTCGGCCAGCCGAAGGTCTGTTCCAGCGCCACGAACAGCAGCAGCAGCGACAGGCCGGTAATGACCTCCGGCAGTACCAGCGGCGCCGCCAGCATCGCCTCGAACACGCCGCGCCCGCGGAATCGCCCGTGCCGCGCCAGAGCATACCCGGCGGCGGTGCCGGCGATGGTTGCCAGCGTGGCGGACACCGCGGCGATGCGCAGCGACAGCAGCGCCGCCTCGATCAGCGCGGGGTCGTGCCACAGCGTGACGTACCAACGCGTGGAGAACCCCGCCCACGACGTCACCATCCGCGAGTCGTTGAAGCTGAGTGCGAACAAGAACGCGATCGGCGCATACAGGAACGCATAAACCGCGATCAGCCACGCGATCATGGCGTTTGAACCCTCGGGACGGCATGGCGCTCGCACATGCCCCAAGGCTACCATGCTCGCGCCATCGGAGGCACCCATGCGCCACGCACTATCCAGCCTGCTGCTGCTCTTTCTGCTCGGCCTTGCTCCCGCCCGAGCCGAACGGGTGGTGAATGTCTACAACTGGACCGACTACATCGATCCGGCAGCGCTGGAGCGCTTCACCGCCGAGACCGGCATCAAGGTCCGTTACGACGTATTTGACAGCCTGGAAACGCTGGAGGCCAAGCTACTGGCTGGCCACTCCGGCTACGACGTGGTGACGCCCAGCAATGAACCAAGTTTCTCGCGGCTGATCCGGGCGGGGGCGCTGGCGCCGATCGATCGGGCAAAGGTGCCGAACTGGAAGAACCTCGACCCCGGTTTGATGCGGCGGGTGGAAAGCACCGATCCTGGCAACAAATACGGCGGCATTTACCTGTTCGGCACCATCGGGCTTGGGATCGACCCCGACCGGATCGGCAAACTGGCCCCAAACGCGCCGCTGGACAGTTGGGACCTGTACTTCAAACCTGAGAACGCCCGCCTGATCGCACCCTGCGGCATCGCGATGATGGATAGCGCGATCGATGTCATACCGTCGGTATTGCGGTATTTGGGCAAGAACCCCGACAGCACCGACGCGGCCGATCTGGCGGCGGTGGAGAAAACCCTGATGGCAGTGCGCCCCTTCATCCGCACCTTCGCCAGCGGCGGCAATCTGGAGGCGCTGGCGTCCGGCCAAATCTGCATCGCGGTGGATTACTCCGGCGACGTCATCCAGGCCGCTGCTCGGGCAGCGGACGCCAAAAAGGGCGTAACGGTGCGCTACGTCGCGCCGCGGGAGGGGGCGGAGATCGGCTTCGACATGCTCGCCATTCCCGCCGACGCGCCGCACAAGGACGAAGCCCTGGCCTTCATCGACTTCGTTTTAAGACCGGACGTCATGGCCGGCATCACCAACGTCGTGCGCTACCCCAACGCGGTGCCCGCCAGCCGGCCCATGATCCAGCCGGCGCTGCTGGCCGACACCAACGTATTCCCCACCGACGCCCAGCTCGCCAGTTTCTTCACCATCGGCCCCGTCCCGCAGGCGGCGGAACGCGCCCGCACCCGGTTGTGGGCGCGCTTCAAGGCGGGCAAGTGAGCGAACTGCTGCGTGTAGCCGGCCTGACGGTCCGGCACGGCGCGACCGTCGCGCTGGACGATTTTTCGCTCAGCGTTCGCCGCGATGAGTTGTTCGTGCTGTTGGGTGCCTCGGGCTCCGGCAAGACCACGCTTTTGCGTGCCATCGCCGGGTTCGCGCTGCCCGCGGCTGGGAAGATCGAGCTGAATGGGCAGGATATCGCCGCGTTGCCGCCGCATCGCCGGCCGGTGAACACCGTCTTCCAGTCCTACGCGCTGTTCCCGCACATGACGGTCGCCGCCAATATCGCGTTCGGTCTGCGGGGCATGGATCGCGCCTCGGCGTCCGCTCGGGTGCGGGAGATGCTCGCTTTGGTGCGGCTGGAGGCGCTGGCCGATCGCCGTCCGCACGAACTCTCCGGCGGCCAGCAGCAGCGCGTCGCGTTGGCGCGCGGCCTGGCGCCACGGCCGGCGCTGCTCCTGCTCGACGAACCGCTGTCGGCGCTGGACCGCGCCCTGCGGACGGAAACCCGCGACGAGCTGGTGCGGTTGCGCCGCCAACTCGGCACCAGTTTCATATTGGTAACCCACGACCAGCAGGAAGCGCTGACCATGGCCGACCGCATCGGCGTGATGCGCGACGGCCGCATGGTCCAGGTTGGCACGCCCGCCGAGGTCTACGAAGGCCCCAACAGCCGCTTCGTGGCTGAATTCCTGGGTTCGGCGAACATCCTGCCCGGGATGTTGCTCGCGGGCGGCAGGGTCGACTTGCCGGGCCTTGGGACAATCGCGGCCACCGAGGGCGTCGCGGGCCCCGTGCTGTTGGCTCTGCGGCCCGAACGGCTGCGGCTGGGTGAGGCAGGCGGGATCAATCGCCTGTCCGGGGTGCTGACGGCCTCGATGTACGCGGGGGAGGCTA
Source organism: uncultured Acetobacteraceae bacterium (assembly GCA_903924985.1). GTDB lineage: Bacteria > Pseudomonadota > Alphaproteobacteria > Acetobacterales > Acetobacteraceae > Rhodopila. The sequence goes on along the minus strand of CAIYDT010000050.1, from coordinate 83,769 downwards.
TGACCCACACGGTGCGCCTGCCGCAAGGTGCCGAAATCCGCATAACGCAATCCCTGCGCGACGGGCTATTGGCCGCCCGATCCGAACCGGGGGAGGTGGTAACGGTGTCCTGGTCCCCCGACGCCTGCATTCTGCTGCCGCCATGACCCGTGCGTTGGTCCTGGCGCCGGTTTGGGCGTGGCTCGGCCTGTTGTTAGCCGCGCCGCTGGCGATCGTGCTGGCGATTTCCCTCGCCGAACCCGCCGACGGTGTGCCTCCCTTCGCGTTGGGTTTCTCGCTGGATTCCTTTCGCACGATCCTGACCGACCCGCTGTACCGCGACGCCCTGTTGCTGAGCCTGCGGGTCGCCGCCGTATCCACCTTGTGCTGCCTGCTGCTGGGCTATCCCATGGCCCTGGCGATTGCCCGAGCACCGGAACGCTGGCGGGACCCGCTGCTGCTGGCGCTGATGCTGCCGTTCTGGACGGGGTTCCTGATGCGCATCAACGCCTGGATCGGGCTGCTTGCCGACGATGGCTGGATCGTCGCCGCCCTGTCATGGCTGGCCGGGGGGCCAATGCGGCTGCTCTACACCGACGCGGCGCTGTACATCGGTATGGTCTACACCTATCTGCCCTTCATGGTGCTGCCGCTCTACGCTGCTCTGTCGCGCCTGGATCCGGCGTGGCGGGAGGCAGCGGCCGATTTGGGGGCGCCGCCCTGGGCGTGTTTCCTGCGCGTGACGCTGCCGCTCTCGGTGCCCGGCATCGCGGCCGGTTGCATGCTGGTGTTCATTCCGGCGGTCGGGGAATACGTCATCCCCGAACTGCTGGGCGGCCCGGGAGCGCAACTGGCCGGACGGGTGTTGTGGAGCGAATTTTTCGCCAACCGCGATTGGCCGATGGCGTCGGCTTTGGCCGTTACGCTGCTGGTGTTGCTGTTGGTGGTGCCCGCGTTGGCCCGACGGGCGATATCAGGCCGGTTCCAGCAACGCCGGTGAATCGTTTCGCACGTTGTTCACCGCCGTCCCGACCCGCCAGATCCGGAATCGGGCCGCGGACGGGCGCAGCAACCGCGACACCTCACCCTGAGTTTCGCCCAGCCACAGCGGCCAGTCTTCCTTCTCCAGCACCACCGGCATACGCTCATGCAGCCGGCGAAGCGTGGGGCAGGCGCTGGTCGTGGCAATGACGAAGCTGCGGATCACGGTGCCGTCCGGCCCGCGCCACCCCTCCCACAAGCCGCCGAACACCAGCGGGGCGCCGTCCTCGCGGGCGATGGCCCAGGGAAGTTTCCCGTCGTCCGACACTTGCCATTCGTAGAACGCATCGGCCGGCACCAGGCATCGCCGCCGCGCGTAGGCGTCGCGAAACAGGGGTGTGGAGGCCAGCGTTTCCGATCTTGCATTGATTGGCTGGCGGGTTTCCTTGAGGTCCTCGATCCAGTGCGGCACCAGGCCCCAGCGCAGCAGGTCCAGCCGCCGCTCCCGCAATTCGGGGTGCATGCGCACCACCGGGGCCGATCGTGTGGGCGCCATGTTCCAGGTCGGCGCCCAATTCGGCATGGGGCTGGGGATCTGAAACAAAGCAGCCATCGCATCGGCCGGAAGGAAAGCGGCGTAACGCCCGCACATGTCAGGCGATCGCGCTGGCGAGCCGGCCGACCGCGTCCTGGGTGGCCTCCACCGGCAGATTAGCAAAATTCAGTAGCAGGCCCTGGCCGCAATCGTGCGCCATCGTCAGCCCGGACAGTGCGGTCGGGGCCAACCCAGCCTTCGCCGCCCGGCGCACCAGCACGCCATCGTTGGCCGCGCCGGGGAAGCGGGTGAGCAAATGCATGCCGCCGGCCTCCAATTCGATCGCGACCTTGTCGCCCAGCACATCCGCCAGCGACGCGGCGAGGGCCTTACGGCGGTCGGCGTATAAACCCCGCATGCGGCGCAAATGGCGGGCGAAATGGCCCTGCTCCATGAGGCTTGCGACGATGTGCTGTCCCAGCAGCGGTTGTCCGGCGGTCAGCAGTCGGCTGGCGCGCTGGAAGGCGTCGGACAGTTCCTCCGGCACCACCAGATAGCCGAGCCGCAGGGCCGGGTGCAGCACCTTGCTGAAGCTGCCGGCGAACAGCACGCGGTCGCCGCGATCCAGGCTTTTCAACGCCGGCAGAGGGTGGCCGGTGTAGCGGAATTCGCTGTCGTAATCGTCCTCCAGCACCCATGCATCGGCGTCCGCCGCCCAAGCCAGCAGGGCCAGGCGGCGGGGCAGCGACAAGGACACGCCGAGAGGGCATTGATGCGTGGGCGTCACCAGCGCCAGGCGGGCGCGCGGCGCGGCGGTCATGCCGGCGGACACCCGCAACCCGTCGCGGTCCACCCGTACGGGCACGAGTTTCACGCCGCCGGCCTCCAGCGCCTGGCGGGCCTGGGCGTAGCCTGGGTCCTCGACCCACACCGCGTCGCCGTGGCGTAGCAGCGCGTGCCGCACCAAGGCCAGCGCACCCTGGAAACCGGCAGTGATCAGCACCTGCTCGGGGCGGCACGCGAAGCCGCGCGACACACGCAGGTAGGCCGCGATGGCTTGCCGCAGAGGCACGTAGCCGGCGGGGTCGGGGTAGTTCAGGTCGTTCGGCTGCATCGCGCGGGCGGCCCGCACGCTCAGCCCGGACCACAGCTTGCGCGGAAAAGCGTCCAGCGCGGGCAGTCCCATGCGGAAGGGCAGGGGGGCTGGTGCCGGTGTCGCCTTCTTTGGGGCCAAAAACATGCTGCTCTGCACCGGGGCTTCCGGCCGCGCGCCGACCTGACGGGAAACGATGGTGCCGCTGGCACCGCGGATTTCCACCGCGCCTTCGCCCGACAGCACCGCATACGCCGCGTCCACCGTGCCCCGAGCGACGCCCAACTGCGCCGATAGCGCTCGGCTGCTGGGCAGGCGGGTGCCGGGGGCGAGGGTGCCGGCCACCACGGCGGCGCGCACGCGGTTGGCGATCTGCTGGTACAGCGCGGCCGTGTCGTCGGGGTCGAGGGCGATGGTGATCATGGCTCAGTCAATCTGGCGGATTGTGGCCCTCGCGTATAGGCCATGCGCGGCGCGAACCTTTGGCGTTCTTGCGGAGAGACCACCGTGCCCGCGGACCGCCTGAAACCGCCCCCGCCGCCTATGCGGTCGTCGGTCCGGGGCAGGGCAATCCGGCAAAGGATCAAAGCGGTTACAATTAGCCCCGGCGTACCCTTCGACACCGGTTGACTCACGTCAATGCATTGTACGGCCGCTGGCCGTAACTACGGCCGTTAAGCAGGTAACCGCCAAGCATAGGGGCTATGACCATGCGGAAAGAAACCGAGCGTTCGTTCAGGCAGCTTCTCTCGGAGCACGATCGCGATTTCCTCCGGGCGGTCACCCCCGGGGTTGAACGGGCGGTCAGGGAGCAGGAATTCGACAACGGGTTCAGCGCGTGTGCGAAGGACGTCATCGGACCCGTTATGACGAGCCTGCGTGGCATGATGCATGACCATGGCCTGCGGTCCGAGATCGTCGTGACCCGCCGCGGTACCGCGTCCGACGGCAAGATCACGCCGTCCAGCATCGCGTTTGAATTCCATGTGCTGACCGATCCGGAAACCCACGGCTTTCCCGTTACCACGCCAGCGCTCACGTTCATCGCCGACCCCGCCAACAACAGGGTTCTGGTGCATGAGAACTCCATCCTGCCCTTCCTCGGCGGCCATGTCGGGATGATCGATCAGTGCGAATTGGATGGCGTCACGAGTGGGTTCGTCGAGAAACACCTGCTTGCCATCGCCCAGAAAGTGCTGCGCGGCACCGGCGTCACTTGATTGCCGGAGGGGTGCGATGAGCGTCAGCGCCCAAATCGCCATCTACCCGCTGCGCCAGGAACATCTCACCCCCGCGGTCGAAGCGGTGCGGCAGGCGTTGCGCGATCACGGGCTTCGATCCGAACCAGGTCCGATGAGTACCTATGTCGTCGGAGAGGACCAAGCCGTCTTCGCGGCCCTCCAGGAAGCCTTCGCGCGCGCGTCCGAGATGGGGCACGTCGTGATGACGCTAACCCTTTCGAATGCCTGTCCGATCCCGGACTGAGTCCGTCATGCGAAGCGAGCCGGATGCCGGCCAGTTTGGTCCTGCCATCTATGCCGGTTGGCGAGGCTCTTCCCTCGGGGAGATCACCGAGGCTCTCGAACATCGTCTTATCTTTCGGCTAACCGGTACACTGCGAAATTGCTCCGTTCTCGACGTCGGCTGCGGCGATGGCACTTTGGCGCTGGCCTGCGCCCAGGCGGGTGCCGCCCGGGTCACCGGATGCGATCCCGACGCGCGCATGATCGCACGAGCCAGCGCCCGGACGATCGGCGGCGATACCCGCATCGGCTTCGCGGTCGCCCGATCCCAGACTCTGCCGTTTCCGGACAACAGCTTCGATATCGTGACCTGCATCACCGTCCTTACCTTCGTCCCCGACGCTGGCGACGCGATCCGGGAGATGGCACGCGTGCTGCGCCCCGGCGGGCGGCTGATCATCGGCGATCTCGGAAAATGGAGCATCTGGGCCGCACGCCGGCGTATTCGCGGCTGGCTCGGAGCGCGGCTGTGGCGCGCAGCCCGGTTCCGGACAGCGAAAGAGCTTCAGGGGATGATGATGGGCGCTGGCCTCACGGTCGTTTCAGTCAAGGGCGCGATTTTCTTTCCCCCCTGGACCGCGTTGGCTCGCGCGATGGCGCCGCTCGACCCCGCGCTGGGCGAAGTGACAACGCTCGGCGCCGCTTTCGTAGCGATCCAGGCGAAGAAATCACCGCGGCGATGCCGAACAGCGTCCTGACCGGTCCGGTCGCGGCGATGGGGTCGATCATGGGTATTCCGGTCATGGCAGGTTCCCTTTTTCCCGGCACCGCCCCGCCACACCGTATCCGGCTGACGGGACGAAGGGTCTGTTCGGTTAGTTCGCCAGTCCTTCGACCGCGAACGCGTGAAAATCGGAGGAGCGGTCACGAAGCAGGGCGAGGTCCTTCTGCTCCGGAGCGTTCTGCCAGGCACGCAGTTTGTCCATGCTCTCGAACACGTACATCGTGATCCGTGCGGCGGGCGAGGCACACGCAAGCGTTGGTTAACCAAGCGGAATCTGCTTAACCCTCAATCCCCCAACGCAAGGGCCGGCGGCCTAACCGGCTTCGGCAGCCACAGCGCGCAACCCAACGCCGTGGCGCAGGAGATCGCGGCGGCGCCGGCCAGCACATACAACCCCACCTCGAAGCTGCCGGTCGCGTCCTTCGCATATCCCACCGCGATCGGCCCCAAATACCCCATAAAATTCCCAAGCGAGTTAATGAACGCCAGCCCCGCCGCCAAAGCCGGCCCGGTCAGGAACGTCGATGGTATCGGCCAGAACGGCGCCTTCATGCCGTAGAACCCGACCGTCGCGAGGGAAAACGCCGCCAGTACCCACAGGCTGTCGCGCAGCACGGCGCCCAACACCAGACCCAGGCACGCGCAGCCGCAGGTGATGGTCAAAACCCAGAACCGGTCCTTGGTACGGTCGGATATCCAGCCGCACGCCACCATCCCGAGGGTGCCAAACACGTAGGGCACGGCGGTCAGCAGCCCGGCCCGCGTGTCCGTCATGCCCTGGCCCTTCAGGATCTGGGGCAGGAACAGGATCAGGCCGACGCCGGCCATGCCGATGCCACCGAAGATCAATGTCAGCACCCATACCTTGGGGTTGGCCATCGCGGACCAGATGGAGTGGACCCGAACGGATTCGACCATCCGCCGTTCCTCCGCCAGCACACCGTCCAGCCAGGCGCGCTCCTCCGGCTTCAGCCACTTCGCCTCGCTCGGCCGTTCTGTCAGCAAGAACCAGACGGACACGCCGATCAGCGCGGTGGGAATGCCCTCCCCCAAATACATCCACTGCCAGCCATGCAGGCCGAGGATGCCGTCCAGTTGCAGGAACGCGGTCGACAGCGGCGCGCCGATCGCGGTCGAGAGCGGGATCCCGATCAGGAACCCGGCGACCACCCGAGCGCGATGGCGTTGCGGGAACCAGCGGTGGAAATACAGCAACATGCCAGGGAACAGCCCGGCCTCCGCCACGCCGAGTAGCACGCGGATCGTGAAGAAGCTCCAGGGGCCGACGGCGAAGGCGGTGGCTGCCGATAGCAGCCCCCAGGTGATCATGATGCGCGTGATCCAGATCCGCGCGCCGACCTTCTCCAGGATGATGTTGGAGGGAACCTCCAGCAGGCAATAGCCCCAGAAGAACGCCCCGGCGGCGAGGCCATAGAAGTAGGCCGTCAGCCCGATGTCCTTGTTCATCGTCAACGCCGCGAAGCTGACGTTGATCCGGTCGATGTAGCACAGGATGTAAAGCAGGAAGCAGTACGGCACCAGGCGCAGGTAGACCTTGCGCAGAATGGCTTTTTCCAGTGCCTGGGCCTGGGATGGGTTCACGGTCGTTCTCCCTCGGGCCGGCGTTTATGTGCTGGCGAGGTTAACCTGACGCGTCTGATGGCAGCGCCGCTTTGATCTGGATCAGGGGGCGGCAGCGGTCCCCGAGGGTGAGGGAGGCGGGAGGTCGTCGGTACGACCCAGTGCCAGCCGGCCCAAACCCCCTCGCCCAAACCCCCTCGCGTTGACCCTCACCTAACAGCACGGTAATCAACCCAACACACGGCGCCCGGCACGAATCCCTCCGCGCGCCAGCAGAATTGGAGCGATCCGTGAGAGACGTACGCGACGCGCTGATGGTGGCGCGCAACACGGACGGCAAGCTGGTCCGCCGGCCCTTGTCCCCGCATCTTCAGATCCATCGCTGGCCTATCAGCATGGCGCTGTCCATTTTGCACCGAGCCTCGGGCTGCGCCCTGGGCGTGGGCACTTTGATGATGACGTGGTGGCTGGTTGCCGCCGCGCACTCCGAGGAATCCTTTGCCCGCGCCCAATGGTTCATGGGCACCATTATCGGCCGCCTGATGCTGTTCGGCTGGTCCGCGGCGCTGTTCTACCACCTCTGCACGGGTATCCGTCATTTGTGGATGGATACCGGGCGTGGCTACGAAAAGGCCGAGTACGACCGCTCCGCCTGGGTGGTCGTCGGTGCCACCGTGGTGCTGACGGTGGGCACCTGGATTATCGCCTTGGCGGTTGGGTAGGAGCACGAACATGGCAGACACAAGCAACGCGCCGCATGTGGACATGCTGCGCTCCCCCCTCGGGCGTGCACGCGGTCTGGGTTCGGCGAGGGCCGGGGCGGCGCATTGGTGGGCGCAGCGGCTGACCTCGGTGGCGCTGGTGCCGCTGACCCTATGGTTCATCTGCGCCGTCATCCGGCTGCAAGGCGCCGAGCAGCACGCAATTGTGGGGTGGCTCTCCGCCCCCGTGCCGCTGGTGCTTATGCTCGCTTTGATCGCCGCCACTTTCCATCACTTGCAGCTCGGTTTGCAGGTGGTGCTCGAGGACTACGTGCACGACCACGCGCTCAAGCTGGCTTCGGTCCTGGCGATGAAAGCGGCCTGCGTCCTTCTGGCGCTGGCCTGCATCGTCTCCGTCCTGAAGCTTGGCCTGTAACGCGCGCGGAGGAGATTTTATCCCATGAACGCAATCTCGAAGCCCTCCTATGGCGCTTATAACATCGTTGATCACACCTACGACGTGGTGGTGGTCGGGGCCGGCGGCTCCGGCCTGCGTGCCACTTTCGGCATGGGCGCGGCGGGGCTGAAAACGGCCTGCATCACCAAGGTATTTCCGACACGCAGCCATACCGTGGCCGCACAGGGCGGGGTCGCCGCGTCGCTCGGCAATATGGATGCCGATGAGTGGCGCTGGCACATGTACGACACCGTCAAAGGGTCCGACTGGCTCGGCGACCAGGACGCCATCGAATACATGTGCCGCGAGGCGGTCCCGGCCGTCTACGAGCTGGAGCATTTCGGCGTGCCGTTCAGCCGCACCGAGGAGGGCAAGATCTACCAGCGCCCGTTCGGCGGCCACATGACCGATTACGGTGCCACGCCCGCCCGTCGCGCCTGCGCCGCCGCCGACCGCACCGGCCACGCCATCCTGCACACGCTGTATCAGCAAAGCCTGAAGCACGACGCGGAGTTCTTCATCGAGTATTTCGCGCTCGACCTGATCATGGACGACGAAGGCGTCTGCCGCGGGGTGATGGCCTGGAACCTGGAAGACGGCACCATCCACCGCTTCCGGGCGCAAACCGTGGTGCTGGCGACCGGCGGCTACGGGCGCACCTTCCTGTCCTGCACCTCCGCCCACACCTGCACCGGGGACGGCAATGCCATGGTGCTGCGCGCCGGCCTGCCGTGCCAGGACATGGAGTTCGTGCAGTTTCACCCCACCGGCATCTTCCCGGCGGGCTGCCTGATCACCGAGGGCGCCCGCGGCGAGGGCGGCTACCTGACCAACTCCGAAGGCGAGCGCTTCATGGAGCGCTACGCCCCCACCGCCAAGGATCTGGCCAGCCGCGACGTGGTGTCGCGCTCCATGACGGTCGAAATCAACGAAGGGCGGGGCTGCGGTCCGAACAAGGACCACATCATGCTGCATCTGGAGCACCTCGGTGCCGACCTGCTGCACGAGCGGCTGCCCGGCATCTCGGAAACCGCCAAGGTGTTTGCCGGCGTGGAGGTTACCAAGGGCCCGATCCCGGTGCTGCCGACCGTGCACTACAACATGGGCGGCGTGCCGACCAACGTGCACACCGAGGTGCTGCGCCCGACGCGCGATAACCCGGATGCCATCGTCCCCGGCCTGATGGCGGTGGGGGAAGGCGCCTGCGTGTCCGTCCATGGCGCCAACCGCCTGGGCTGCAACTCGCTGCTCGATATCGTGGTGTTCGGCCGCGCCGCCGCCTTGCGCACCGCGTCGCTGATCAAGCCCGGCGCCACCCAGCCGTCGCTGCCGGCCAAGGCGGGGGAGGCGTCGCTGGACCGCTTCGACTGGGCACGGCATGCCAAGGGCGGCACCAAGGTGGCCGATCTGCGGCTGGACATGCAGCGCACCATGCAGGCGCACGCGGCGGTGTTCCGCAACAGCAAGACGCTGGAGCGCGGTGTGGGCGAAATGAAGCGGGTCTGGCGCGGCCTGGACGATATGGCGGTGTCCGACCGGTCGCTGATCTGGAACTCCGACCTGCTGGAGGCTTTGGAACTCCAGAACCTCATGGGCAACGCCATGACCACCATGGTCGGCGCCGAGGCCCGCCACGAAAGCCGTGGCGCCCATGCGCACGACGACTTCCCGGACCGGAACGATGTCGAGTGGATGAAACACACTTTGGCGTGGTGCGCCGACGACGGGTCGGTGAAGCTGGATTACCGCCCGGTGAAGATGCAGACCCTGACGAACGAGGTCTCCGTCTTCCCGCCAAAAGCCCGCGTTTACTGAGGAATCGAGCCGATGGTCGAATTCAACCTCCCTGTGAATAGCCGCGTCGGCACCGGCCAGACGTTCAAGGCGCCGGCCGGTGCCAAGAACGTGCGCGAGTTCAAGATCTACCGCTGGAGCCCGGATGACGGGCAAAACCCGCGCACCGACACCTACCAGGTCGATCTCGACGCCTGCGGCCCGATGGTCCTGGACGCCCTGATCAAGATCAAGAATGAGGTCGATCCCACCCTGACCTTCCGCCGTTCCTGCCGGGAGGGCATTTGCGGCTCCTGCGCCATGAACATCGACGGCGGTAACACTCTGGCGTGCCTGAAGCCGATCGAGGACTGCAAGGGCGCGGTGAAAATCTCCCCCCTGCCGCATATGCCGGTGGTGAAGGACCTGGTGCCCGACCTGTCGCAGGTTTACGCCCAGTATCGCTCCGTCGAGCCCTGGATCCAGGCCGACAGCCCAGCCCCGCCGGACGGCGAGCGGCTGCAAAGCAAGGAAGAGCGCGCCCAGATCGACGGCCTGTGGGAATGCATCCTGTGCTTCTGCTGCTCCACGAGCTGCCCGAGCTACTGGTGGAACGGGGACCGGTATTTGGGGCCAGCGGTGCTGCTGCAAGCCTACCGCTGGATCGCTGACACCCGCGACGAAGCCACCGGCGCTCGGTTGGATGCGCTGGAGGACCCGTTCAAGCTATACCGCTGCCACACCATCATGAACTGCACCGATAGCTGCCCGAAGGGTCTGAACCCGGCGAAGGCGATCGCGGAGATCAAGAAGCTGATCGTGGAGCGGGCGGGGTAGGCGGCGCCCCAAAGGCGTTTGGGGCGGCCGGGCGCACCCCGCGGGCATTCCATCACGGCGTGATGGACCGCGAACATCTGCGTGATTAGCATTGTCTCGTCCGGCGCATCCAGATCCATGGTCACGAGCATGTGGTACGTGCCCCGCCGGCGCCTGAGCCGATCCTTCTCGGATTCGTCCTGGCCTCTCAACGTCATGGCGGGCACAGGCCCACAGTATCATTGTTATACAAAAATCGTTATGCGTCCAGATGATTCGATTATTGTTGGACGGCCCCTAAGTGGGAATTGGGCGAGCGGACTGCTCGTAACAGAGGCAAAACCGGTGGCATGATATTGCTACCCCGTCATGGTCGTCCTCGGGCTTGACCCGAGGATTGACCCGACCATGACGGTATTATTTGGAGGCTGAATTCAGTCATGCAAATCGTCAGTCCGAGTTCCTTGCCCCATCAGGACTCCATTCCTCTATCGCAACCGAGACCCAGGATCCATCCCCATCAGCGCCCGCCCCCCAATCGGATACCACTCCGGCGCGATCGTCACCGTCTGCCCAACAACCTGCAAGTCGCGCCAGCACTCCGCCAGCCGGCTCTCCCGCTTAAATGACGTGCTCCCCCCGTGCCGGTAAACCAAATCCATCGCCTGACGCGCACTATCCGCCGCATAAGTCGAGGCCAACCGGCAACGAGCCTTCTGCTCGATCGAAACCTCTCCCCCAGCCGCGGTCGTGTTCCACAACTCGGCCAGCATCGCGCTCCGATACCCTCGCCCGGCGTTCAACACGGCATCCGCCCGCCCCACGGCCTCCTGCACCTGGGGGTTCTCGCACAATCGCGCCGCCCCCGGCCGGCCGCGAGGGACTTTCTCGACGGCCAATTCAACCAAAGCCGAGATCCCAGCCCGAGCAATGCCCGTGATCACCGAACTATGGTGCGGCCCGACCCAGCATTGGCTGGGCAGCGCGAACGAAACCCCCGGCCATTTCGACCACTGATTGTCCAGTGGAATGCCAGCGTGGATCATCGTCCGCCGCTCCGGCAGGAAAACGTCGTCCACCGTCCAGTCGAAACTGCCCGTCCCGCGCAGCCCGGTCACATCCCAGCTCCCCGGCACGGTGACGGTTTCCGCCTTCGGAAAAAGCCCCCGCCAGAACATGCCGCCATCCTCCCGCTTGCGCGGCACACCGTCGTCGAGGATCTGGAAACTCCCCAGCATCCACTCGGCTTCCTGGCTGCCGCTGCCGAAGCTCCAATGCCCGGTGACGCGGTAGCCACCCGGCACCGGAATGGCCGTCCCGCCCCCTTGGACCGCGGTGCCGGCGCCGGTCGTGCCTTTGCCCTTGCCGTAAATCTCCTGGATGCCGTCATCCGGCATCCCCAGCATGACCAGTTGCACGATGGTATTATTGGCGAGGTTCCACCCGACGGAGCCGGCGCCCTCGGCCAGCAACTCCACCACCCGCGTATAGGTGATCGGGTCGACCGCTAAGCCGCCCAGCGACCGAGGCACCACCATCCGGTAGAACCCAGCCTCCCGCATCTGCCCCACCAGCTCCGCTGGAAACCGCTGCTCGGTTTCGATCTGCTCCCGGTAGGTTCGCAGCACGGGCTGGAACGCCATGGCGTCCCGCACGATGGTTTGTGAGTCGATGTCTGCTGGCAAGCGCGTATTTTCTGCCATCGCGTCCATTGGTATTCTCCCTTTCCGCGATCCTGACCGCAGTTCACCCCCGTGTCACGCCCCTTGCGCGGGCCGCGCGGGTCACGCCAATCTCTCCCCATGACAAACCGCTTCACCCTCCGCATCCACGACCAACCGCCGCCCGCGGCCCAAGGACAGGTGTGGAAAGGCGGCGCCACCGACCTGACCACGCGCCGCATGATCGCGGACCCGCCGCGCTGGCTGCACCTCGCCGATGAGGCCCTGCCGCCCCCCGAGCGCCGCCCGGTGCTCGGATGGGACATGGAACAGATCAATCCAGGCAGCCTGAATTCCCCGGAAACCGCGGGCGGCGTCATCCTGGTCTCGATGACTCCCGATCCGGAGCGGGAGGAAGAATTCAACGACTGGTACAACACCGAGCACATCCCGTTCTTCAACCAACTCCCCGGCGTGATCACCGCGAGGCGTTTCCGGGCGATGACCGGCTCCCCCAAATACGTCGCCCTGTACCACGTCGAAACCACCGATATTTACGCGACGCCCGAGTGGACGGTGATCAACGAGACTCCCTGGATCCTCCGCATGCGCCGCTTCCAGCGCGACCGCATTTATTTCATGTTCAACCAACGGGACGCCTGAATGACGTACACCATCGGCATCGACGTCGGCGGCACGTTCACCGACATCGTGGTCTCCGCCGCCAATGGCGAAACGATCATCGCCAAGGCCGCCACCACGCCCGCCGACCAATCGGACGGGGTGTTGCAGGGGCTGCAACTTGCGGCCGAACGGCTGAGCCTGACGCCGCGGCGGTTGCTGGAACAAACAACCCGCATCGTCCACGGCACCACCGCCGCCACCAACGCGTTGCTGGAGGGCAAAGCCGCCCGCATCGGCATGCTGACGACCGAGGGCCACCGCGACGTCATCGAAATGCGGGAGGGGTTGAAGCCCGAACGCTACAACCTGAGAATGACCCCGCCCGCGCCGCTGGTCCCGCGCCATCTGAGGCTGCCGGTCCGCGAAAGAATGCGCCCGGACGGATCGGTGGAAACCGCGCTGGACCCAGCGTCCCTGCACGACGCCATCGAGCAACTGGCGACACAAAACGTCCAAGCCGTCGCGATCTGCTTCCTTCATTCCTGGCGCAACCCGGCGCACGAGCAACAAGCCGCCGCCGCGGTCCGTGCGCGCCTGCAGCAGGCATACGTCACGACATCCTCCGACGTCCTGCCACAAATCAAAGAGTTCGAGCGTTTCTCGACAACAGTCGCCAACGCTGCCGTCGGTCCGGTGATCGAGACCTACCTGAAGAACCTGCAAACCCGCCTGTCCCAGGCGGGATACGGGGGCGAACTCCTGGTTATTCTTTCCCATGGCGGCGTGGCATCGGTGCAAGAAGCCATCCGGTTAGCCGCCGGCACCGCTTTGTCCGGCCCGGCAGGAGGTGTCGCCGCGGCCGTCGCCCTCGCCCGAGAAGGCGTCGCGCAAAACTTGATCGCCTTCGACATGGGCGGCACCTCCACCGATATCGCACTGGTGCGCGACGGCCAGCCCGCCATGTCCGATGGCAAGACCGTCGCCAACGCCCGCATCGCGCTGCCGAGCCTGGACATCGTCACGCTCGGCGCCGGCGGAGGCTCGATCGGCAAGCTGGATCGCGCCGGCCTGCTGGCGGTGGGGCCGGACAGCGCGGGCGCCGATCCGGGGCCGGCGTGCTACGGCCAGGGCGGCGTTTCCGCGACGGTGACGGATGCTAATTTGGTGCTGGGATACCTCGATCCGGGAAATTTCCTGGGCGGGCGGCGCGCGCTGGACCGCGCGGCGTCGCAGCAGGTCGTTACAGAGTTGGCGTCGCAACTCGGCATCGGCATGGCCGAAGCCGCGAGCGGCATCCACCGCCTGGTGAACACCCGCATGGCCGACGGCGTGCGCGTCGCCACCGTCCGCCGCGGCGTCGATCCCCGAGGCTACACCTTGCTGGCATTCGGCGGCGCCGCTGGGCTGCACGTGTCCGCCGTCGCGGCCGAACTCGGCATCCAGCGGGTGGTGGTGCCCGTCGCGGCCTCGGTCCTGTCGGCCTGGGGCATGCTGAACACCGATCTGCGGGTGGAACTAACCCGCTCCCAAGGCCAGCTCAAAGGTATCGACACCGAAGCGCTGCAAGCTTCCTTCGCGGCGATGGAGGCCGAGGGCCGCGCCCGCCTGTCCTGGTTCGATGGGGAGGTCGCCATCCGCCGCTCCGCCGATATGCGCTACGGGGAGCAGGTGTTCGAAATCGCGGTGGACCTGGACGCCGTCGAGCAGGGGAACGCCACCGCCCTGGAGGAAGCCTTCCACCAGGCCCACGAGCGTCTCTACACCTACGCCCTGCGCGACCAGGATGTGGTGCTGGTGAACGCCCGCGTAGCCGTGATTGGCCGCCTGCCTGCCGCGCCCCAGGCAGCAAGTCGAACCCCGGTAGCGGCCGGCGTCCGGACACGCCGGGTCTTTCTGAAAGATTGGACCGAAATCCCCGTCCACGACTTCGCCGCGCTCGCCGATGGGGAAAAGGTGACCGGCCCCGCCATAGTGGAATCCGACACCACCACCGTCCTGCTCCGCTCCGGCGATCAGGCCTGTTACGACGGACGGGGCTGGCTCGACATCGCCATTGACCGTCCCCAGGCCCCGGCCTAATCAGAAAGTTCCAACCAAGGAATCCCCATGAACCCCGCTCAAGAGCTAAAGGTCTTCTGGCAGCCTGGTTGAACGAGTTGTTTGAAACTCAAGGAGTTTCTCTCGGTCCGTGCGATCGAGTTCGATTCGGTCAACATCCTCGCTGACCCCGAAGGCCTTCCCGAACTGCAACGCCTCGGCGCCCGATCGATCCCCGTGCTGTCGCGCGGCGACGACTGGACGTTCGCGCAGAATCTTGGTCACGTGGTCAAGTTCCTCGGCCTGAATGAAAACGCCGGCCCGGTTTTGTCCCCGGACGAGTTGGTCGGGCGGATGGACATTTTCCTCAGCGCCGCCATCCGCAACGTTCGGTTGATGCCGGACAGCGAAATGGAAAGTCAGGCCCCGGGACGCCCGCGTAGCTTCCGCGTGCTCAGCCACCACATCTTCCGGATCGTGGAAACCTTCCTGGAGGTCGCCAACGGCGCCGAGCTGACGCATGCGCTGATATCGACCGGCCCGTCCGAGGATATGCGGACGTTCGCGTCGATCTCGGCCTACGGCGAAACCGTGCTGAACCGGCTGCGCGCCTACTGGGCGGCCAAGGCGGACAAGACCGGCAAGGAAACGGTGCAGACCTATTACGGCCCGCAGATGTTGCACGAACTGATGGAGCGCACGACATGGCACTCCGGCCAGCACGTGCGCCAGTGGTTCATGCTGCTGGGGATGCACGGGGTAACCCCCGATCGGCCGTTGGGCGATGAGGCCTTCGCCAAGCTGCCGATGCCCTCCAGCGTGTGGGACGGTTAGGCGGCCACCAGATCGCAACGAAGTCGCGCGCATAGCGACTTCGTTGCTTCCTCCAAACACGTCATCATCCGCTGCGTCTGCGGCCAAGGGATCGCGCCGCCTTCCTGCCCCAGCAGGATGCGCCATGCCTGGTCCGGCACCGGCTCCCCCGGCAACCCCGCCTCGATCCGCCGAGCACGCGCTGCCAAGGCCGGGCCGATCCCGACCTGCTCGGCGAATTCGCCGGACTCGCAGGCCTCGCACATCAGCCGGTGTATTCCACGATGTGCATGCCTTTGCCCCAGCGGTCGATCAGGTATAGGCGCCCGTGCTCGTCGGTGCCGATATCGTTCGACTGGACGGGCTTTTCGCCATCGCCCTGAGCCGGAACGAAGCAACCTTTCTCCACCGGGCGCAGGGGATCGGTGACGTCCACCGCGCGTAGGCCGGCGTTGAAATACGTAATGAACACGGTGTTGGCCCAGGGGCCGGTGTCGGTCACATTCTCCAGAATATTATGCGCCCCGAACCGTCCTCCGCGATTGAAATACTTCTCCCGCTCGGGGAACCACGTCGAAACCGGCGTTGGATTGGTTTCGTCGCGGATATCGACGATCCACATGAACTGGCTGTCCCAGTAGTTCTGCTTGCCGCGGGCTTCGTCCGTCACCACCAGGTACGGCCGGTCGCCGATCGGCCACGCGGTGTGGGTGCAGCCGACGAACGGCGGCGCCCAGTTCACATGCCCCACCAACTTCATGTCCCGTAAATCGGTGCAGTCGATTACCGCCATCCCGCCGCCCCAGAAGGCGCCGTACATGCGGTTGCCCCGGATCACCGGCGGTCCGTGGAAGGTGCAGGTTTTCTCGCCCGGCATCGGGTCGTTGCCGAGTTCGCCGCCCTCATCGCGCTGCCACGGCAGGCCCCAGGTGCTGAGGACCTCGGGCTTCAACGGGTTGGAGATATCCATCGTCCAGATCACGCGCTTGTTCCAGCCGGGCGCGTCGCCGGGGAAAAATGCCAGCTTGCGTTCGTTATCGACCCCGAACCGGTGCGGCCCGCTGCCGGGCATGTCGATGAAGCCGACCTGGCGAGGCTCATACGGCACCGAAATGTCGAAGATATAGAATCCGCCGCGCGCGTTGGCGCCTTTGTCGCCGGGCAGCCGTTCCGAGTTTACATAGAGAAGGTTCTCGTGCACGTACCGCAGTTTGTGCATGTGGATGCCCGGCGGGGCGCGGAATTCCCAGACCTTGCGCGGTTTGCGAGGGTCGGTGACGTCATGAACCGTGAAACCCTCATGCCCATCGAAGGACGAGCCGCCGACGGCGCCGACATAGGCATGACCGTTACGGACCTCCACCAGACTGCCGCCGCCCCATCCGGCGGTGGCGTCGTGTCCCAGCAGGCGGAAATTCTTGGCTTCTTCCGGGATCATGGCTTTGTTCCTCTTCCCCCACGTCATCCCCGGGCTTGTCCGGGGACCAATCTCGGCAGGGTGCTGGTGGTGGTCCCCGGGACAAGCCCGGGGATGACGTGGGGGTGAAGGCCAGTTTACCCAATCACCACCGACACTTTCGGTGGGTTCTTCAGCGTCTGCAACACCACGCAGTAGCGTTCCGTGGTTTGGATCATGCGTTCCAGCTTGGCGGCGTCCGCGTCGCAATCGACGTCGAAGCGCAGGGTGACCTCGGTCAGGCCCACGGGGGCGTTGCGGTCGATGGCCAGGGTGCCGCGCGCGTCCCAAATCCCCTCGGCGATCACCTTGCCGCCGCGGATGGTCACGCCCATGGCGGTCGCCACCGCGCGCAGGGTGACGCCGGCGCAGCCCACCACGGCCTCCAGCAGCATGTCGGCGGAGCAGGCTTCCTTGCCGCTGCCGCCGCCCGCCTTGTGCAATCCGGCCACGACCTTGCCGGCCCAGCCATCGACCGCGATCATGATTTCGTTGGGGTCCAGGCTGCCCTCGGCGCGAGCGGGGATCAGCGCGGCCTCGGGGTGGTCCCGGTAAAGCTGCTTCAAAGGCGCCTGAATGGCGCGGAGTTCGTCGGCTTGCATGGTCTTCCTCCGTTTAGTGGCGCACGCGGGCGGCCGGATGGCTGGGGGGCAAACGGTCCCGGCCGGTCAGTTTCGCGCGCAGTGTACCGGGGGCATACTCGGTTTTATAGACCCCGCGTCTTTGTAGCTCGGGGATCACGCCATCCACGATATCCTCGAACGTTTCCGGGGTAACGGCGTAGGCGAGGTTGAAGCCGTCCACGTCGGCGTTGGCCATCCACTCCTGGAAAGTGTCGGCAACCTCCGCATACGATCCAACGGTCACCGGCCCGCGTCCGCCGATGGCCGCGTGGCGCGCGATTTGCCGAGGAGTCCAGGACCGGCCAGGATCGGCGGTGGTGAAGCTCTCCAACGCCGAGACCATGGCGTTGCGGTTGGAGAACTGGATCGGCTCGTCCGGGGGGAGCTGGGAAAAATCGACGCCGGTCCAGCCCGACATCAGGGCCAGGGCGCCGTCCTCCGACACATGGTTCAGGTATTCGTTGTATTTCGCCTGCGCGGCCTCATGCGTGGGGCCGGTGATGACGGTCATGAGGGTGAAGATCTTTGTGTCGTTGGCGTCGCGGCCCGCTTTGACCGCCCGTGCTCTTATGTCCGTGGCGATGTCCCGCACCACCTTTTGGGAGGGGCCATTGATGAAAACACACTCCGCATGGGCGGCGGCGAATTGCCGGCCGCGGGTGGAGGCGCCGGCCTGATACAGCACCGGGGTTCGTTGCGGGGACGGCTCGCACAGATGAATGGCGTCGACCTGGAAATGCGGCCCTTGGTGGTTCACGCGGTGGATTTTGCTGGCGTCGGCGAAGCGGCGGCCCGCTTTGTCGCGCAGCACGGCGCCATCTTCCCACGAAGCCTCCCACAACTTGTAGACCGCCTGCATGTAGTCTTCGGCAACGGCGTAACGGTCGTCGTGGCCCACTTGCGCGGTCTGGCCGAAGCCTCTTGCGGCGCTTTCCAAATAGCCGGTGACGATGTTCCAGCCGATGCGGCCCCGGGTCAGGTGGTCCAGCGTGCTCATGCGCCGAGCGAAGGGGTAGGGGTGCTCGTAGGACAAGGCGCAGGTGACGCCGAAGCCGAGGTGCTGGGTCACGTACGCCATGGCCGGGACGACCATCAGCGGGTCGTTGACCGGGACCTGCACGGCTTGCTCCAGCGCCGTTTCCGGGCCGCCTTTGTAGACGTCGTAAATGCCGAGCACGTCGGCGAGGAAGATGGCGTCGAAAAGGCCGCGCTCGAGGGTTTTCGCGAGGTCGGTCCAGTATTCCAGCGTGTTGTACGTATCCGCTCGGTCGCGCGGATGCGTCCACAGGCCGGGGGACTGATGGCCGATGCAGTTCATGTCGAAGGCGTTGAGGCGGATTTGTTTGGGCATGATCCTGGTCCGGGTGGTGCGTCCGGGGATAGGGCAGGTGGGCGTGGCGGGCAATGGCAGGCAGCGTCCAGGGCGTTTGCGCTATCTCGTCCTCAGTTTCCGTACATCATTGCCAAGCAAGCCAAGATCGATAAAGTCGCCGGATGCCGATACCTGATTTTCAGTCTCTCATGCTACCGGTCCTGCGCCAATCGGCGGATGGGGAAGTGCGCATAGGCGATATCATAAACCGATTGGCCGACAAGTTTCACCTGACGCAGGCAGAGCGAGAGGCCCGTCTGCCTTCAGGCAACCAGGAGGTGTTTACGAACCGCGTACATTGGGCGAAGTTCCACCTCAGTAAGGCTGGGCTGATCCAAAACACCCGTCGAGCGCATTTGAAAATCACGGAGCTTGGTCTAACGGTACTGGCGTCACCGCCCGCGCGCATCGATTTGAAATTTCTGAATCGATACCCGCAATTTAAGCAGTTCAGGGACAGATCGGCCCCGGACCCGGTGCCAGATGACCATACAAGTGAGGCCGCATTTGCGAGCCCGACCGCGACTCCGGACGAGATCATGCGGGCCGCACATAAGCAAATCGAGGAGTCTGTGGCCCAGGATTTACTCGATCGCATTCGAGCAGCGCCGCCAGAGTTTTTTGAACGCCTTATCGTCAAACTGCTTCTTGCCATGGGGTTCGGTGGGTCTGACGCTGCCGCCGGTCGTGCTATCGGTCGCAGTGGCGACGGCGGGGTTGACGGTGTGATCGATCAGGATGCACTTGGTTTGGACCGTGTATATGTTCAAGCGAAACGATACGCGGAGGGCAGCAACATTGGTCCTGACGCGGTTCGTGGGTTCTTTGGGAGCCTGGATCATCACAAAGCCGCCAAAGGGGTGTTCGTGACGACCTCGGCATTTACCACGGCTGCGACGAAAGCGGCGGAGGGACTCAGTAAACGGATCGTATTGATTGATGCCGGGCATTTGACCGCGCTCATGATCCGTTACAATGTGGGATGCAGGGACGAGGACGTTCTTCGCATCAAGAAGGTTGATGAAGATTTCTTCGAATAGGTAATTGCGCGTATCCGCCGCCTTGACGCGTGCAACAGGTCACACGCTCCGCACGCGCTTTCGTTGGATGAAAGGCGAGTTCGTGATGATCGACGTTCACGGGCAAAAGGTGATGGAGAACAAGCGGGTGCGCGATCGCGCGCACGCATCAAACGACGGGGCTCGCCTACTTGGCGCGCAAACGGGCGAGACTTCATGGGGATGTCGATCTCGTAGTCATTCTGATACAACTGTGTGACGATGACTGGCGTTGAGCATATATCTCGATACCAGTGCCCTCGTCGGCCTCGTCGTCGCCAGCCGTCTCGGGGCGCCGGTCGCTACATTCGATCGCCGCATGGCCACCAGTGCGATTGTCCTCGGAAGCGCGCTCCCGGAAATTTGATCCCAAGCGTTAAACCGGCACATCCCCCGACAGCGTGATCCGTTGCATCTCCCGCCGGAACCCGTTGTAATCGTTGATCGCCTGATGCAGCGTGCAGCGGTTGTCCCACAGTGCCACCGAGCCCGGGGCCCAGCGGAACCGGCAGGTGAACTCGGGCCGGGCCTGGTGGCGGAACAGGAATTGCAGTAGCGGCATGCTTTCTTCCTCGGTCATGCCGAGAAAGTGCGCGGTGTGGGCGAGGTTCACGTAAAGCGACTTCCGCCCCGTCTCCGGATGCGTGCGCACCACCGGGTGATCGGCGATCAACACCGTTCGTTCCGCTGTCGCTCGGTCTTCGCGGGTGCGGCTGGCCTCAGCCTTGTCCGAGCGGGACACCCAGCGCAGGCCTGAGAGCAACGATTTCATGCCGTCGGACAGGGAATCGTACGCCGAATATTGGTTCGCGAACTGCGTATCCCCACCCCGAGGCGGCAGTTCGCGCGCGATCAGCATCGTCGCCATCGGCGGTTCGGGGAAATACGTCGTGTCCGTGTGCCAGTTGCCGCCGAAGGCGACGGTCTGGTCGGGGCGTTTCACCACGGCGGTGATCTCGGGGAAGCCTTCCAGACCCGGCACGAACGGGTACGTGATCGGCTTGCCGATGCACCGCGCGAATGCCATGAATTGGGCGGAGGACAGGGACTGATCCCGGAAGAAAACGACTAAATGGTCCAGAAATGCCTGCCGAATGGCTCCAAGAAGGTCGTCCGTCAGGTCGCGGGCGAGGTCTATCCCATGGATTTCGGCACCAAGCGCGCCAGCGATGGGACGGACGTCGAGAGTGGCTGCCATGGCGTGGTTATCCTGCCTTTGAAATCGTGCCATGCGACCCAGGCCGGAGCTGGTGGTGATCCCCGGAACAAGTCCGGGGATGACGAGGATGCGCGGTGATGGATGACGAGGATGCGCGGTGATCGGCCTTAGTTTGTCTCACCTCGCCGAGGGAACTGCATCACCACGACATCCAGCCCGTTCGGGCCGGCTACCGCTTCCAGCGGCGCCTCATCCGGCTTCACGAACGAACAGGACAACCGTGGCAACTCGGAACCGTCGCAGACCATCGTCCCGTCGGCCACCACCCAGTATTGTCCGCGCCCGGTCGCCGGGTCCGGACCGACGACGCGTTCCCCCGCGCGGAGCCGGTAGCGCCATGCGCCCATGCCGTCCGGCTCCGGCGGCAGAGCGAGCACGTCCAACGACAACGGCCCATTCACCGCCTCCCGATGCTTCCGCCCCGGCACCGACCGCAGCGCGACGCGGTTCTCCGGCATCGACATGAAGCGGGCACCGGGATCGAAGCCATTGCGCAGCGTGAAATAGTGCACCCCCTCATCCGCGCTCGCCCGTATCGGCCCGTACGCGGTGTAGGCGCCGGAGAAATGCACCGTCAGCGGCTGCACCTCATGCGTGCCCATCATCGCATGTCCGCCGACCACCAATTGGAACTGGTCCTGCTGGTGGTAATGCGATTGGGCGGTGCTGCCCGGGTCCTGCTCCACAAGGAACGCCATCGGGAACAGCGCGTCTGCGTCCGGATCGGCCTCCCCCGGCTTCATGTTGTAGCGGGACGTCCCCAAATAGAGCGTGTGCCAGAACGTCACGCCATCGGCGGCGGAGCCGCGGCGGCGGTTGACGCGGGCGGCGTCGGCGGATGCAACCAGCGGCATCAGGCACTCTCCTTCGACAAAACAGCGCAAGCGGCGCACTGCCCCTCGGCTTCGATGGTGGCTTTGCCCACGGTGAAGCCCTGGCGGCGCGCCGCGTCGTCCAAAGCGTGGGCGAGTTCGTGGTCTTCCAACTCCGTCACCCGCCCGCATCCGCGGCAGATCAGGAACTGCGCGGCGTGGACGTGATCGTCATGCGCGATGCAGCCGACGAAGGCCGACAAGCGCTCCAGCTTGTGGATCAGGCCGTTCTCCAGCAGGAAATCCAGCGCGCGATACACGGTGGGTGGGGCGGCGCCGTCGCGGGTGGCCCGTAACCGGTCCAGCAAATCGTAGGCCCCGGTCGGCTGCGGCGCATCGAGGATCAGGCCGAGCACCTGGCGCCGCAGGTCGGTCAGCCGCACGCCGCGGCCGGTGCAGATGGCGTCGGCGCGTGTCAGCAATGCCTCGGTGCGGGGGGCGAATCCCATGCATTCTCCTTTGCGGCGTACCGCCGCCGCACTAGATAGCATCCATGACACAGGATGCCACGCAAGCCCCGATACTGGATGCCATCGCATTCAATGCGGATGGGCTGGTCCCCGCCATCGCGCAGCAGCACGACACCGGGGAGGTGCTGATGATGGCCTGGATGAACCGCGAGTCCGTGGCCGAGACGCTCGCCACCGGCCGCGTCTGCTACTACAGCCGCAGCCGCAAGGGGTTGTGGCGGAAGGGCGAGACCTCCGGCCAGACGCAGCACCTGAAGGAATTAAGGGTGGACTGCGACGGCGACACCCTGCTGCTGCTGGTGCACCAGGACGGGGTGGCGTGCCACACCGGGCGGCGGAACTGCTTCTTCCTTGCCGCTCGGGACGGCCAGTTGGTCGAAGTCGCCAAGCCGGAAATCGACCCCGCCAAGCTTTATGGTTCCCATGCCTGACACCACGCCGGTCACCGTCCTGACCGGCTTCCTGGGCGCCGGCAAAACCACGTTGCTGAACCACCTCCTGCGCCAGCCCGAACTCGCCCGTACCGCCGTGCTGGTGAACGAGTTCGGGGAGATCGGCCTGGACCACCTGCTGGTGGAAAAGATCGACGACAACACCATTCTGCTGAACGCCGGCTGCCTCTGCTGCACCGTGCGCGGCGACCTGTCGCGGGTGCTGCGCGAAATGTTGCCCCGCGCCCGCCGCGGCGAGATCGCCCGCATCATGATCGAGACCACCGGCCTCGCCGACCCGGCCCCGGTGCTGGCCACGCT
This sequence comes from uncultured Acetobacteraceae bacterium, assembly GCA_903924985.1. Taxonomy (GTDB): domain Bacteria; phylum Pseudomonadota; class Alphaproteobacteria; order Acetobacterales; family Acetobacteraceae; genus Rhodopila. The sequence goes on along the minus strand of CAIYDT010000050.1, from coordinate 60,649 downwards.
CATGAGCGACCCCGTCGTGGCGTCCGTCTACCGCCTGGACGGCATCGTGACGGTCATCGACACGGTGAACGGTGCCGCGCATCTGGACGCATACCAGGAAGCGGTGCGACAGATCGCGGTGGCCGACCGTATCGTGCTGACGAAGACGGATCTCGCGGATGCCGGTGATTTAAGCGCCCGCATAAAAGCCCTGAACCCCGGCGCCCCCGTGATCGAGGCCCGAAACGGTGTGGTCGACCCCGCGGCCATCCTGCACGCCGGCCTGTTCGACCCCTCCGGCAAACTCCCCGACGTCCGCCGCTGGCTGGACGCCGAGGCATTCGAAGACGCTGGCCACCATCACCATCACGATCCCCATGTCCACGCCTTCTGCATCGTCCTGGACAAACCGGTGCACTGGCAGGGCCTCGGCATGTGGTTGGAGATGCTGATCGCGACGTCTGGGGAAAAACTGCTGCGCATCAAGGGTATCCTCAATCTGCATGGCCAGGACCGCCCCGTCGCCATCCATGCCATCCGCCATTTGCTGCACCCGCCGACGCTGCTGCCGGGATGGCCCGACGGCGATCCCGGCACCAGCCGCCTGGTCTTCATCACCAACGGCCTATCGCGCGCGGTCATCGAGGGCGGACTCCGCGCCTTCGAGGGCGCCGCGAATTAGTGCTGGCGCTTCTCGTCCAAAACGCGCATAAAGTCTTCACGGCGCTTTTTAGGGGCCAACCGCGGCTCGGAATTGATGCCTGTGCATCCGGTTCTCCCACTAAACTAAAAGTGATACGGTTCGCATCTCGCGGGCCGCCGGACAAGACAGGAGAATCACGATGGCCAGTGGCACCGTGAAATGGTTTAACGCGCAAAAAGGCTACGGCTTCATTCAGCCCGACGACGGCTCCAAGGATGTGTTCGTACACATCTCCGCCGTGGAACGGGCCGGCATGTCGCTGACCGAGGGTCAGAAAATCGGCTACGATATCGAGAAGGGCCAGCAGGGCAAAAGCTCCGCGGTCAATCTCCAGAAGGCCTGATCCGGGCTGAGAACAGGGGGCCGAAGCGGCAACGCTTCGGCCCCTTTTTCGTGCCCTGGGAGGCAAGCCACATCTGCTGTAGCGTGCGGTGACACCACCAGGGGAAGCCGACCCATGCTCGCACGCCTCATCTTCGCCTTGCTCCTCATGGGCTCGGCGGCAAGCCAAGCGGCGGAGCCGGTGAGGATCGGCGTTCTGACGGACTTCTCGGGCAATTTCGCCGCCGTGTCGGGGCCGGGATCGCTGATCGCCACCCAGATGGCGGTCGAGGATTTCGGCGGCAGCGTCCTCGGTCGCCCCATCCAGATCCTCCAGGCCGACCACAAGAACCGCCCCGACCTGGCGCTGTCGATCGCGCGCGAGTGGTATGACTCCGGGGTCGATGCGATCGTCGATATCGTCAACTCGGCCGCCGCGCTGGGGGTGCAGGACCTCGCCAAGCAGCGGAACCGCATCGCCATCGTGTCGGGCGCCGGCAGCGTGGACCTGACCGGGCCGCGCTGTTCGCCGACCACGTTCCTGTGGACCTGGGACACCTATGCCAACGCCAACGTGCCGGCGGCCGCGCTGGCGCACGAAGGCGGCCTGAAGTGGTACTTCATCACCGCCGACTTCGCTTTCGGCGCGGCGATGGAGCGTGACGCCACCGCATCCTTGCTGGCGGCGGGAGGCACCGTCGTGGGCAGCGTCAAGCACCCGCTGGGTGAAACCGATTTCGCCGCCTATCTGCTGAAGGCGCAGGCCAGCGGGGCCGACGTGGTGGCCCTGGCGAACGGCGGCGCCGACACCATCAACAGCATCAAACAAGCCGCCGAGTTCGGCCTGACCAAAAAACAAAAAGTGGCGGCGTTGGCCATGAACATCCCCGACATCCATGCCCTCGGCCTGGAAAAGGCGCAGGCCACCATGGTGGTGGAGGGCTTCTACTGGGACCGCGACGACGCCACACGAGCCTGGAGCCGCCGCTTCTTCGAACGCCACCACGCCATGCCGGCACAGAGCCAGGCGGGCGATTATTCCTCCGTCCTGCACTACCTGAAAGCCGTCGCCGCCGCCGGCACGACGGACGCCACCGCCGTCGCCAACAAAATGCGCGCCATGCCGGTGGAGGATATGTTCGCCCACGGCGGCATCGTGCGCGGCGACGGACGCATGCTGCACGACATGTATCTGATGCGGGTGAAAACCCCGGCGGAATCGAAATATCCCTGGGACTATTACAGCATCGTGGAAACAATCCCCGGCGCCAAAGCGTTCCGCCCCCGCTCGGCCGGCGGCTGCCCGTTGCCGGATTAGAACGTGCCCCTGATCTACCTGATCGCGGGAGAGCAAAGCGGCGATGTCCTCGGTGCCCGCCTGATGCGCGCCATACGGGCCGTCCGCCCCGACGTGACCTTCGCCGGCATCGGTGGGGAGGCGATGGCGGCGCAAGGCGTGGTCAGCCTGTTCCCGATGCGGGATCTGGCTCTGATGGGCCTGTTGGAGGTGCTGCCGAAGCTCCGCCAGTTGCGCGGCCGACTGCGTCAGACAATCGACGACATAACAGCCCACCGCCCGGACGTGGTCGTGACCATCGACTCCCCCGGTTTTACGCTCCGGGTGCTGCGCGCCATCGCGCCGCTGGGCTTGAAACGCGCGCATTACGTGGCGCCACAGGTCTGGGCCTGGCGGGAGAAGCGGGTGAAGCACTACCCCGGCTTATGGGACAAACTCCTGTGCCTTCTGCCGTTCGAGCCAGCGTTCTTCGCCAGACACGGCCTGCAGGCGGTGTTCGTCGGCCACCCGGTGCTGGAAAGCGGCGCCGATACGGGTGACGGCGCGCGGTTCCGAACGAAGCACGGCATCGCGCCGGATGCGCTGGTGCTGACCGTGATGCCCGGCAGCCGGCGCACCGAGGTGTCCAAGCTGCTGCCCGTGCTGGGCGAAACGCTGCGGCTGCTCCCGGCCGGCGTGGTGCCGGTGGTGCCCCTCGCCGGGCCGGTGGCGGAGGCGGTGCGGGCTGGCACGTCCGAGTGGGTGGTAAAACCAATCCTGGTGACCGACACGGCGGACAAATTCGACGCCTATGCCGCCTCGACCGCTGCGCTCACCAAGTCCGGCACATCGACTTTGGAGCTGGCCCTGGCCGGCGTCCCCATGGTGGTAACCTACCGCATCAATCCCATCACCGCCTGGATCGTCCGACGCTCGGTCAAGGTCGCCTATGCGTCCCTGCTGAACCTGCTGGCGGGAAGGCAGGTCGTGCCCGAACTGCTGCAGGAAGATTGTACGCCGGCGAAACTGGCCGCGGCATTGAACCTGCTCCTGACCGATCCCCAGGCGGCGGAGGCCCAGCGCGCGGCGTGCAGGCCGGTGCTGGCATCGCTGCGACCGGTCATTGGCTTGCCATCCGAGGCGGCCGCCGCCGCGGTGCTGGAGCTGCTCGGGCCGGTGTGACACTCGCCCGCGTTGCGCTCTGTCAATGCGGCTGGAACCAGGCCGGTGTTATCCTTCCGCCGATCCGAGGTGGTAACTGCCATGCACGCGATGATATTCGACGGGCACGACCCGCTGTTGAAGGCGGCGGATGTCCCGATCCCGTCCCCCGGTCCGGGGCAGGTGCTGATCCGGGTCCATGCCTGCGCTGCCTGCCGCACCGACCTTCATGTGGTGGACGGGGAATTGACGGACCCCAAGCTCCCTTTGATCCAGGGCCGCGGCGCCCGGCGGCATCGTCGTCTGCGGCGGCATCCACATGAGCGACATTCCGTCCTTCCCCTACGAATGGCTGTGGATGGAGCGGACCATCCGGTCGGTCGCCAACCTGACACGCCGCGATGCCGAGGAATTTCTCGTCCTCGCACCCACCGTGCCGGTGCGGGTCGAGACGGTGCCCTACCCGCTGGCGCACGCCAACGACGCGCTGGGGGCCTTGCGCGGCGGGACCCTCACGGGGGCGGCGGTGCTGGTGATGCCCGACAACGAGATTAGACCTGGACCACCATGAATAGCCGCTTGAACGGCAGTAGCGTGGTCCCGTCGGTGCGGCGCGGATAGTGCGGGCGCAGTGCCTCCGAATACGCATCCCGGAACGGTTGTTTCAGTTCGGGGGGCAGGGCGTCCAGGAAGGGGCGGAGGCTGCTGCCCGCGGCCCACTCGGTGACGGCGTTTTCGCCGGTCAGGACGTGCAGGAAAGTCGTTTCCCACATGTCCAGTCGCGCGACATGGGGCCGCAGAATGTCGTAATACGTGCCGGTGGACAGCAGGCCGCGCGCGAAGCCGGCGTCTTTCAGGATCGGCGCCCAGGGGCCGGTGGCCGCGACTTCGTTCTGCAACGCCCGCAACGGCGCGTCGTGCATCGCCGGCATCTGGATCGCCAGCACGCCGTGCGGCGCGAGTAGCGACAACAGCCGGGGGAACAGGATGTCGTGGCCCGTGACCCAGTGCAGCGCGGCGTTGGAGTAGATCAGGTCGGGTTTTTGCTCCGGCACCCAGGTGTTGAAATCCCCTTGTTCGAATCGGCAATCCGGGGCGGCCGCGCGGGCTTTCGCCAGCATGTCGGGGGAGCCGTCGATGCCCAGGACGTCCGCGGTGGGGAAGCGGTGTTTGAGCAAAGGGGTGACGTTGCCGGGGCCGCAGCCGAGGTCGACGACGTGGGCGGCCGCGTCTAGCGGGACCTGGGCCAGGAGGTCGAGGGCGGGACGGAGACGCTCGTTGGAGAAGCGGAGGTATTGGGCGGGGTCCCAGGTGGTGGTGGACATGGAGTGAGAGCCTCTTGGAATGGCGTCGAAGCTTAACCTCGGGTCGGAATGGATGGAACCGGCCATCAGCGGCTTCTCACCAGGGCAACCGCCCCAAAAACCGCACCACCTTCCGCGTCCGCTCGGAAAACAACTTCGCCGCGTAATAACTCCCCGCCGCGCGTTTCCCCGCCTCCGAGCGCGTGGGATACGGCGCGATCAGTCCCGCCAGGGCCGATAGCTTCGTCCGCGCAGCGACCGCCAGCGTCCAGACCCCGATCATTTCCCCAGCCCCAGGCGCCAGAATTCCCGCTCCGACAACACGCCCCTTCGCAACGACCAGCTTCACCAGCCCCGCCGTCTCCTGCTCCGCCGCCGCGCGGTCGTTCTCCGACAGGGGCCAGCGCAGCGCGGACACGGATAATCCGGCGGCGCGCGCCTCCGCCTCGGTCATCCCAACCTGCGCCAACTCGAGCGCGGTATACGTCACCCGTGGCAGCGCGGAATAATCGACGCGAGCCGGCAAGCGGAACAACGCACGTTTGATAACAATCCCGGCATGGTACCCCGCCGCATGGGTAAACGCCCGAGGCCCTATCCCAACAGGATCGGCGATATCCCCCACCGCGAACACAAGTTTGTTGCTCACGCTGCGCAGGCCGGAATCCGTAACGACACCCAGCTTGCTGGCGGTCACCCCACCCGCCTCCAGCGACAACGACGCCAAAGAAGGCCGCCGTCCCACCGCCACCAGCAAATGGCTGCCCGCAATGCGCTGCCCGTCCGCCAGCACCAGCACCGGCCCCGGCTCGACGGAGGTAACCGCGACGCCCTCATGAAGCACGATCCCCCGCGCGGTCAGTGCCAAGCGAAGCCCGGCGACCAATTCAACATCTTCTTTTCCCGCGATCGACAAAGCCTCGACAACCGTCACCGCGCAGCCCAACCCGGAGAACGCATCCGCCATCTCCAACCCGATCGGTCCGCCGCCGAGGATCAGCAGATGCGACGGTCTTTCTTCCAGATCGAACAGCGACGTGTTGGTCCAGAACGGCACCTCCGCCAGCCCGGGGATGGGCGGCACGAGGGCCGTTGTTCCAGCGGCGATCACGATGCGCCGCGCAGTCAACCTCCGGCCGTCTACCGAAACGGCGTCGGGCGCGACGAACCGTGCCTCCCCGCGGATGACCGTTGCGCCGAGTGCACGAAACCTGGCCTCGGAGTCATTCGGGGCGATGTCGGCGATCACGCCTTGCACGTGGGCGCGCACCGCGTCCCAATCCACCACCGGTTCGGGCAGGCGGATCCCGAACCGTCCCGCCTGCCGAGCCGCCTCCGCCGCATGCCCCGCCGCCAGCAGCGCCTTGCTGGGCACGCAACCGAAATTCAGGCAGTCCCCGCCCATCCGGTCCCGCTCGATCAGTGCCACCCGCACACCCAACTGCGCGGCGCCGGCGGCGATCGATAACCCCGCTGCCCCTGCGCCAATCACAATAAGATCGAAATCAGCCATCCCCACGCTTCCATCTCTTCCACGCGATGGGCGCCAGGCTCAGCACGGCAAGGCCGAGCAGCGGGCCCAGCACCGGCAGCGAGAAAATGACCGACAGGTTGGGCGTGCCGCCGGCCGCCAGAACGCTCCCCACACCCGCGCCGATAGAGGCAAAAACGAACGTCCCCGGCACGATCCCGATCAGCGTCGCCAGCGCGAACACCCCCAGCCGCATGCCGCACACCGAGGCCGCGAGGTTCACCAGCCAGAACGGAAACAGCGGGATCAGCCGTATCGCCAGCAGGTACGAAAATCCGTCGCGCTGCAATGCCTCCCGCACCTTCCCCAAAGCCGCGCCGCCGCGTCGCGCCAACGCCTCCCCCAACGCCGACCGTGCTGCGAGGAACAGCACAATCGCCCCCGCCGTCGCCCCGGTCACCGCCAGCCCCGTGCCAAGAACGGCCCCAAACAGCAGCCCTCCCGCGATGGTCAGCAGCGCCGCCTGCGGCAAAGACAGCGCCGTGGAGACCGCGTACAGCCCCACATAAACACCCCCGGCCAGCACCGGGTGTGCCCCCACCCAGCCCGCCAGCAGCGCCTGGTTGCGCGCCAGCCCGGCCCAGGTGAGTTCGCGCGTCAGGCCGCTCCACCAAATAGCGGCGAAGGCGGCGGCCAACAGGATCAGCGGCAGGAATCGGCGTAATGCGGTCATGGGGCTATCATTCGCACGCCTCGGCGGTTGTCGTCGCGGACTTATTGACGCCCAACCCCCACCCCCGTATAAGCCGGCCCCTGCGACGGGCTGCCCCTCAAAAGGCGGCCCGCACCCGCTTTCCAGCGGGGCATGTCAAAGTTTCGGAGAGTTCACGTGAAGCGCACCTACCAACCGTCGAAGCTGGTCCGCAAGCACCGGCACGGGTTTCGCACCCGGATGGCCACCGTCGGCGGCCGTAAGGTGCTGGCCAACCGCCGGGCCAAGGGCCGCAAGCGCCTGTCCGCCTGAAACCCAACGCGGCAACAGGGGAGTCCCATGATGGACAGTCCCATTCTGGCCGCGCCGCTTCCCGCTTCTACCCAACCGGGGCGCCTGAAGCAGCGCTCAGAGTTTCTGCGTGTCGCCGCCAAAGGCCGCAAGGCACCGACCCACGGGGTGGTGCTGCAAGCCCTGCCGCGCGACGACGCCGAACCTGTGCGCCTGGGCTTCACCGTCACCAAGAGGGTGGGCAACGCCGTCATCCGCAACCGCACCCGTCGCCGGCTGAAAGAAGCCGCCCGTTTGCTGCTGAAGGATCGCCCGGTCACCGGATTCGACCTGGTGTTGATCGGGCGGGACCATACGCGCGGCCGGCCGTTCGCCGAATTGCAGGACGATATCCGCCGAGCCCTGAAGAAGGCCGGCGTGCCATGACCCCGGTCGCCGCCGTGGCGGTGGGCGCCATCCGAACCTATCAATGGACCATCCGGCCCATGATCGGTGCCAACTGCCGGTTCTGGCCGAGCTGCTCCGACTACGGCATCGAGGCATTTCGCACCCACGGCGCCTTGCGCGGCAGCGCGCTGACCGCCAGGCGCATCCTGCGCTGCAATCCCTGGCATGAGGGCGGCGTCGACCCCGTCCCGCCCCCCGACCGCCCAAAGGCATCCTAATGGACCAGAAGCGACTCTTCCTGGCGATCGCGATTTCGCTCGCCATCCTGCTCGGCTACCAGACCTTCATCGCGCCGCACATGCCCAAGCCGCCGGTCGCGGTCGTCGATCAGACGACACAGCCGACGCCTGCGACTCCGGCCGGCAGCGCGGCGGCGCTGGCGTTGTCCGGGCCGGCGGTGCCGAAAAACGTGCCACGGGTGAAGATCGATGCCCCGCGCGTGCGCGGCTCCATCAGCCTGCTGGGCGCGCGGCTCGATGATATCGTGCTGACCGACTACAAGGAAACGCTTGAACCCGGCTCGCCCAACGTGCGCCTGCTGGAGCCTCGGTCGGAGGACCATCCCTACTACGTGCAGTACGGCTGGACCCCCGCGACCGGCGAAACCGTGAAGGTTCCGGACAACGACACCGTCTGGGCTGCCTCGGCTGAAACGCTGACCGCCAAAACCCCCGTTACCTTGTCCTGGGACAACGGTGCGGGCCTGACCTTCAAGGTCGAGATGGCGGTCGACGCCGACTACCTTTTCACCGTGAAGCAGACGGTCGTGAACGCCGGCGGCCAACCCGTAAAACTGTTCCCCTGGTCGCGCATCCGCCGCGACTACAAGCCCGAGGTCGCCGGCTATTACGTCCTGTTCGAGGGTCTGTACGGCGTGGCCGGCGGCACCCTCAAGGAAATGAAATACGACGACGCCAAAAGCGGCGGGGAAAAGAAGGGCGGTATCGCGTTCGACTCGACCGGCGCTGGCGGGTGGGCCGGCATCACCGACAAATACTGGCTGGCGGCGCTGATCCCGGATCAGGAGGTCGCGCAGACCGTCAATTTCCGCCACATCGACGATCATGGCGATCGCTATCAGGTGGACTACCTGACGCAGGACCCGGAAACCATCGCACCCGGTGGTTCCGCCACTTTGGGCTCGCACGTGTTCGCGGGCGCCAAGCTGGTGCATGTCATCGACCGATACCAGGACGACCTGCGTTTACCGCATTTTGACAAGGCGGTGGATTTCGGCTGGTTCTATTTCCTGACCAAGCCGATCTTCTACGCCATCGATTTCCTGAACGGCCTGATCGGCAATTTCGGCCTCGCCATCATGGCCTTCACCGTGTTCGCCAAGGCGGTGTTCTTCCCGCTGGCCAACTACTCCTATCGCTCCATGTCCAAAATGAAGCTGCTGGGACCGAAGGTGACCGCGCTGCGCGAACGCCTGAAGGACGACCCGCAGCGCATGCAGCAGGAGATGATGGGGCTGTACAAGGCCGAGAAGGTGAACCCGGCCTCCGGCTGCCTGCCGATGTTGGTGCAGATTCCGGTGTTCTTCTCGCTCTATAAGGTGATCTTCGTCACCATCGAGATGCGGCAGGCACCGTTCTTCGGCTGGATCCACGATCTGTCGGTGGTCGATCCCACCAACATCTTCAACCTGTTCGGGCTGATCCCGTTCGATCCGACGGTGCTGCCGGGTGTCGGGGCATTCCTGCATTTGGGCGTCTGGCCGGTGATCATGGGCATCACCATGTTCCTGCAACAGATGATGAACCCGCCGCCGCCGGACCCCGTGCAGGCTCGGCTGTTTAAATTCATGCCCATCATGTTCACGTTCATGATGGGTAACTTCCCCGCCGGCCTGGTGATTTACTGGAGCTGGAACAACACGCTGTCGATCGGACAACAATGGCTGATCATGCGCCAGACCAAGCTGGACAAACCGAGCCTGGCGAGAGCCTGACACCGGAGGAACAGGCGGCGGCGCTGGAGAAGGGCCGCCTGCTGTTCGCCGCCGAATGCCAGTTCTACTACGCCTCTCAGCGTTTGGACCAACTGCCCCCGATGGACCGGCCGGAGATCGCCTTCGCCGGGCGATCCAACGTGGGCAAATCGTCGCTGCTCAACGCTCTGACGGGCCGCAACCACCTGGCGCGCACGTCGTCGGAGCCGGGGCGCACCCGCCAGCTCAACTTCTTCAACCTGGGCGACCGGATGACCCTGGTGGACATGCCGGGCTACGGCTACGCCAAGGCGTCCAAGGAGATCAAAGGCGACTGGCAGGACCTGATGTTCGACTACCTGCGCGGGCGCCCCACGCTGCGCCGGGTCGTGCTGCTGCTGGACGCCCGCATCGAGGTGAAGCCGCTGGACATCAAGGTCATGGGCCTGCTGGACCGCGCGGCGGTGACGTATTTCGTGGTGCTGACCAAGGCGGACGGGGTGAAGGCGGTGGCGCTGGTGAAGAAGCAAGCCGAGGTTCAGGCGCTGATCGCCAAACATCCCGCCGCGTTCCCGACGCTGCTGACCACCAGCAGCGAGACAGGGTTCGGGATACCGGAACTGCGGGCGCTGCTGGCCGCTCAGGCGGAGTAGAGCGCGCCGCTGGCATTCGCTAACCTGTCGCGCGGCCGAGTCCGGGCCGCGACTCCAACGGCGGAACATGCCATGGCCAGACGTCCCCGAACCTCCAAACCCTCTCGCGAGAAGCTCGACGATGCGTTGGCCGAGCTCGCGACGTCCGTCGTGGGCGAGTTTCTGCTCGAACCAGAAGGGCGCGCTGCCTACCGGGCCACGCGTACCAAGGCCGCGCTCCGTAAAGCGGCCAAGACGCTAACGCCCGATCCGCTGGACACCTTCGACGTGACCGGCGGCGGCCAGATCGCGCTATTGCCCACGCCGTTGGACGACCATTTCATGGTGTTGATTCAGCACGCCGCCTTCCGGGCGGCGGTCGCCGTTCATTACGATATGGACGATGATGGCCCGGCGCCGGCGGCGGTGGTCATGTTCGATGGCGATGTCGCCCAGGCCTTCAAGCAGGTCCGGACCTGGATCGACGAACTGGACGACGACCTCGACGACGACGACGGCCCGTTCGGGGGCCTGGCGCCGGACGATCTGGTGTCCATGCTGATGGACAGGCTGGCGCCGAGCCGGGAAGCGCTGCCCGCCAATGCCGCCGAACGCGTGCGCGCCATCGCCAACCGCACCGCCGCGAAGCTGCGCAAAAACCAACGCGTCGGACCGAACGACGCCGACATGGCATGGATGGACCAACACCCGGACTGTCTCGACACGATCGTCGATCTCTATGTTGCCGCCTGCACCGCCAAACGGCGCGACGATGCGCTGATCGCGTCGGTGCAAGCCATGCTGGGGACGCAGCTGGAGTTCATCCGCTACCAGGTGGAACGCGGCTGGGATTGGGCCAACGATTTGGTCAAGGATTACGAACAGCGGATCCTGGCGCTGGCGGACAGTAAGGTGTTGCAAGTGGAGGACTGGTCTTTCCTCCCCACCACGTTCAGCCATGCCCGGCTGCCCGTGTCGCCGGAGGCAGCGGAGGCTTTCGCGATGGCCGGCGCCTCGATTTCCCCTGCTGTGGCGCCGGAAGCGCTGCCGGGCATGATGCGCGATCTGATCGGGAATATGGCGGCGGAGATCGGCGATCCCTTCGAACTCATCGAAGCCGTGATGGAGGTCACCGCCGCCGCGCCGCCCGCGATGCGTGCCTATATCGCCCACGAACTCGCGCTGTCATCCAATCCGGTGGCGCGGGAGGCGGTGCCGCCGATGCTGCTCGATCCCGCGCCGGAGGTCCGGCAGGCCGCGGCGGCGGCGCTGGAACAGACCGCGGTGCCCGATACCATGGCGCCGGTATCGCTGCGCCGCATCATCGCGGTGCGCAACTGGGTGCCGGTCGGGGATCGCCCGGCCGTGGACCGCGCGATCCGCAAGGCGCGGGAGAAAGGCGTGGAAATCGCGCCCTGGCCGCCGGGGGCGGACGTGAGCATCGTCGCCTCAATGATCGACGGCGTCGGGGCGCAGTCCCTGATGTTCGCCAGCCGGACCGGCCGCACGGGTCTGTTCGCGATGATCCTGCTGAAGAATGGCGTGACCGATACCACCTGCATGCCGGACGAACCCCGCCGAGACATCAAGCAGAGCCTCGACATGTTGCGCCAAACCGCACCGTCGGCCGAAGTGGACCGCGGCTTCGCCGACGCGGCGGTGCAACATGCCATCGCCGCCAATCTGGCCGCCGGGACGCTGCCGCCCGCCGGGCTGCTGAACGTCGCCGAACGGATCGGCGCATCGGACTGGAAAGACCGAGCGCTCGATCCCTCGGAAGACACGGCTCGGCTGTTCGCGGAGCTCACGCCGGAGGAGCGCACCGAACCCGCCATCGCCACGTCCCTGCGGCGGAGCGAGACCTGGACAAGGGGCAACGACATGTTCGCCACCTGGTTCGAGGACAGCAAGGCGATTCACGACCTCGTGGCCGGCGTGCCCCGGCGCGACAGCGCGAAGGCCTTGCGGCTGGTGCTGGACGAGGGGCTGGAAAAGCTGCGCGGCGCCTGGGCGGAGCGGTTGTTGTTATTGACCCTCTGGGCGCGCGCGACGTCGGAGAAGCCGCATCAGGGCCGCTGGAAGGATTTTCTGATCCTGGCCCATTGCCTGTCCAGCGGCCGGAAGCTGGCGGACATCCCACTGATGCGCACCGCCGCGCAGCGGACGATCGCGGTGGCGCGGGGCGAGGGCTGGTAGCGGCCGGGGGTTACTCTCCCGCCAGCCGTCGCTGCTCCGCCAACCGGTCGATCTCCGCCTTGATGGCGGCGTGCGACTGGCTGATGAAGTCCTCGTGGTGCACGCGGGCGAATTCGTAGCTGTCGTTGCGCCATTCGCGGGTGCCTTGGAAGTGGGGGTGCACGTAGCGGGCCATCAGTTCGTAGTGGCGCTTGGTTTGCTCCCAATCGGCCCAGTTCTGTGCCAGCTCCATGATGACGCCGAAGCCGCCGGTGCCTTTCAATAGGCGCTCGATGAAGGCGATGGCGTCGTCGGGGGTGCCGATGCAGACCATGCCGCTATTCAACATGTAGCCGAGGCGGTCGGTGACGTCGGCCGGCACCAGCGGGAAGGTCGCGACGTCGCGGTAGTAGTCGCAGTAGTTGTCCAGCCCGTGCTTCACATTCGCCTGGGCTTTCTCGCGGGTTTCGGCGATGTGCATCATCGTCACCAGGCGCCAGTTCTTGCGGTCCGGCACGTGCCCGTGCAGCTTGCACTGTTCCGCGTACAGATCCCAGTTGCCGGCGTGGTGCGTCATGGACTCGTGGGTGGTGCCGCCGATCGACAGCATGCCGATGCCATGCCGCCCGGCCGCCAAAGCCCCGGCGGGGGAGCGTGCGGCAGCGACCGCCATCTCCATCCGCGGGCGGGTGTAGGGCGGCAGTTGCAGGCGGGCGTCTTGCAGGTCGAACCAGTCGGTTTTGCGAGTGATGGTCTCCCCCTTCATCAGGTCGATGATGACGTCGAGGGACTCGTTCATCATGCGGCGCTGATTGGCCGGCACGATGCCCTGCTTTTTGGCGTCGTGCACCAGTGAGCCCGGCCCGACGCCCATCATGGCGCGTCCTCGGGTCTGGTAATCCAGTTGCACCATGCGGTCGGCCAGGATGAAGGGGTTGTGGTAGGGCAGGGACACCACGCCCGTTCCAAGCCGGATATGCTTCGTCCGCTCGGCGGCGGAGGCAATGAACAACTCGGGGGAGGCAATGATCTCGAACCCGCCGGAATGATGCTCGCCGACCCATGCCTCATGGTAATTCAGCCGGTCGAGGTGCTGCAGCAGTTCCATGTCGCGTTCCAGCGCCATGATTGGGCTCTCGTCCAGGCTATGGAACGGGGCGAGGAAGATGCCGCTGCGCAGGTATGTCATGGTGGTGTTTCCTTTGGTATGTTGACCGAAACCTAACATGGGAGGGCGTTCGATGGCAGACCCACACCCGATCGGCGGGGATACCTCGTTCCGCTCGATGTACGCGGCGTAAGAGTCGCTGCCGGCGGACCTTCGGTCTCGGGTCGAGGGGCTGCACTGCAAGCACGACGGCACCTACAACAGCGGCGGTTACGTGCGGCAGGGGGTGACGCCGACCGACGATCCCCGCGAGTCCCCCGGCACCCCGCATCCGGTGGTGTGCCGGCATAAGGAGAGTGGGCGGCGGGGGTTGTACCTGGGGCGGCGGCGGATCATGCACCGCACGCAGATCAAGGGGGAAATGCGACCGGCGGCCCGAGGCGTGTGGGCGGCGGAAAAGCGGAGCGCCTTCCGCCATGACTCTCGAAATTATGATTTTTTCACATTCCAGAACACAATACTCGGCCCTTTCAAAATCCCCGTGATATTCTCCCGCCAGGCCGAGGACTGCACGTACCGACCCAGCGGCAGGAACGCCACCGTCTTGAATGCCTGAAGTTCGTATGCCTTTTCCAACCGGGTTTGCTCCGCCGGATCGGTCGCCAGCACCCAGGCGTCGTGGATACGCTCGCCCTCCGGGTCAGTGGGCCAGCCGAAGAACGCATCCTTGCCGTTGCCGCGCATGAAGCTGGCGATCAACGGGGAGGTATATTCCGGCACCGGTGTCACCGTCGGGAACATCGACCAGCCGCCTTCGTTCAATTGTCCCCGGTTGGTGCGGCGGGTCTGCACCGTGCCCCAGTCCATCGCCTGGTCGTCGATGTTCATGCCGGCATCGGTCAGTTGCTGCGCCACGATCAGGCTGGCGGGATTGAAGAACGTGTGTTCCGTGGCGTGCAGCAGCACCATGCGCTCGCCTTTGTAGCCGGCCTTGTCGAGCATCGCCTGGATCTCGGCTTTCGGGCGCTTGCCGCGCACGTTGTCCAGGCCGGCGTTGTCGATCTCCTTCTTGCCGGTGGCCAGGAAACCGACCGGCGCCGTCCAGTTGTCGGGATCGCCTCCCATGATCGCCGTCATCGCCTCCCGCTGGTCGATGGCGGCCAACATGGCCTTGCGGATGCCCAGGTCGCTGGTGGGGTACGACAGGTGGTTTAGCCGCATCGCCATGATCTGGCCGTAGGTGTCCAGATGCCCGGTCTTGATCCCGGGCGCCTTGCGCAACATGGGCATGAGGTCGGGCAGCGGGATTTCGATCCAGTCGATCTCCCCGGTCATCAGCGCGTTTACCGCGGTGCCGCCGTCCGGGATCATGTGCCACTCGACCCGGTCGACGTAGACCGGCCGCCCGCCGGACGTCCAATCCGACTTTTCGTTACGAGAGACGTATTTTTCGTTCCTGGCGAAGACGGCCTTGCTGGCCAGGACGTGCTCATCGGCGACCCAGCGGAACGGGCCGGAGCCGATCGCTTCGGGGATTTGCTTGAAGGGGTCGGTCAGGGCGATCCGTTCCGGCATGATCACGGCGGGCACCACGAATTTCGACAGCAATTCCGGCAGATGGGCGAAGGGATATTTCAGGCGCAGTACGATGGTGCGGTCGTCCTTGGCCGACAATTCGTCGGTCCAGCCCTCCAGCGCCGCCGCGCTGGGGTCGCGCTTCATCCAGCGGCGCAGCGACGCGATGCAATCGCGCGCCAGAACGGGTGTGCCGTCATGAAAGGTTTGGTGTTCGCGCAATTTCAGGGTCCAGCGTTTGCCGCCGTCCTCCATCAGGCCGCCTTCCAGCATCTGCGGCTTGGGGTTCATGGCGGCGTCGCGGCCGTACAGGGTCTCGAACACCATGAACCCCATGTTGCGCACGATCTGGGCGCTGCTCCACACCGGGTCGATGGTGTTCAGCACGGCCTGCGGCATGATCCGCAACGTTTTGGTTTCGGCGGCGATCGAAGGACGGGCAAGTGGCGCGGCGGCGGCGGCCAGAAATATATTGCGACGGCTGAGCATGGTGTCGTTTACCTCCCGTTTATGGCTCTCCAGACCCTCTCCGGGGTTGCTGGCATTTCGATATGCGTGACGCCGTATTCCGATAGCGCATCGACGATGGCGTTGATGACGACCCCGAGTGCCGGAGTCGTGCCGCCCTCTCCACCCGGACGAATGCCGAGGGGATGGGTGGGGGAAGGGACTTCCGACAGCTCGGTGCGAAAGAACGGGAATTTATCCGCCCGAGGCATCGCGTAGTCCATGAAGGACGCCGACAGCATCTGGCCGGTGTCGGGGTCGTAGACGCATTGTTCCAGCAGCGCCTGGCCCACGCCCTGTACGATCCCGCCGTGCACCTGACCATGCACGATCATCGGGTTCACCGCGCGCCCCACGTCGTCCACGGCGGAATAATTTACGATGTCCACGACACCGGTTTCGGGATCGACCTCGACCTCGCAGACGTGGCTGCCATAGGGGAAGCTGGCGATGTTGAAGACCTCATCGGATACGGCGGCCAGGGCTTCGTTGCTGGCGGCGGCGACCTCGAACAGGCCCACCGAACGGTCGGTGCCGTGGACTGTGAAGCGGCCGCCGGAGAAAGACAGTCCGTCGGGCGGCGCGTTCAGCAACGGCCCGGCGATGCGGCGGGCCTTTTCCACGATTTCCCGCGACGCGTTCATCATCACGACGCTGCCCATCCGTAGCGCCCGCCCGGAGTGGGCGCCGCCACCGACGGATACGCGGTCGGTGTCGCCGGTCACCAGCCGGATACTGTCGAACGGCACGCCGAGGAACTCGGTCATCAATTGAGAAAAACTGGTTTCGTGGCCCTGCCCCTGGGAGGTTGTGCCGAGCACGACTTCGACGACGCCTTCGGGTAGCACGGTGATCTCGGCGCGTTCGCGGGGCACCCCGGTCGCGGTATCGACGTAGTTGGCGACCCCAATCCCCCGGCGCTTGCCGCGTGTCAGCGCTTCGGCCCGGCGGGTCGGGAAACCGTCCCAGTCGCCCAGCCGCAGCGCGGATTCCATGCAGGCGTGGTATTCGCCGCTATCGTACACCATCCCAAACGGGTTGCGGTACGGCATGGCCGACGCCGGCACCAGATTGCGCCGGCGCAGTTCGGTGCGGTCGATCCCCGTTTCGCGCGCGGCGAGGTCGATCAGCCGCTCCATGACATACATGACCTCGGGCCGTCCCGCGCTGCGGTAGGGGCGGGTGGGGGCGGTATTGGTCAGCGCCCCTCGCGCCCGGAAATGCACGGCGGGCACGTGGTAGATGCTGGAGGCGATCGCAACGCCCTTCTGCAGCGGGCTGAACCCGACCGCGTGGGCGCCGATGTTGACCAGGTTGGAGCCGCGCATGCCGATGAAGTGCCCCTCGGCGTCCAGCGCCAATTCCGCCGTGGCTGCCAGATCGCGCGCCTGATAGTCGCACAGGAAGGCTTCGGACCGTTCGCAGGTCCATTTTACCGGCCGTCCCACCCGTTTCGCCGCCCAGATCACCAGCGGGAACTCCGGATTGGTGGCGCCGCGGGTGCCGAAGTTGCCGCCAACGTCGTGCATGACCATGCGGATATCGCCCGGTGCGACGCCCATGATGGCGACCAGATCGGCCTTTGGCCGCACCGCGCCACCCGCGCCGGCATGCAGGGTGTATTTGCCGGTGGTGGGATCGTATTCGCCCACTGCGGCGCGCGGTTCCATTGGGACGCCGGCGACGCGCTGGATCCAGGTGGTCAACGACACGGTGTGGGCAGCGCTCGCGAACGCGGCGGTCGTGGCGGCCTCGTCACCCACCAGCGAGTCAATGCAGACATTCGATGCCATGTCGTCGCGCACCTGTGGCGCGCCCGGTTCGGCGGCTGCGAGGCCGTGGCTGACGGACGGCAACGGTTCGTAGTCAACCGCCACCAGTTCCGCGGCGTCCTTCGCGGCGGTGACCGATACGGCGACGACCATCGCCACGATGTCCCCCACATGCACCACCTGACCGATCGCCATCGGGTACTGTTCGGCGATGGGTGCGACGGAGCCGTCGGTGTTGGGCAACGGCACTTCGGCGGGGTGCCCGGACCAAACGGCGTGCGGGATCGGTTTCAACCCATCCGCCAGCATGTCGTGCCCGGTCAGCACCGCCAGCACGCCGGGCGCTTTTGCGGCCGCGGCGATATCGACGCCGCGAATGCGGGCGTGCGCGTACGGGGAGCGCAGCATGAACGCATAGGCTTGCCCGTGCAGGTTGGTATCGTCGCTGTAGCGGCCCTTGCCGGTGAGAAGCCGCGGGTCCTCTTTGCGGCGGGGGGATTGGCCGATCATCGCACATCCAACCTGTAAGCGCCCCCATCCCGCACGATCCGTCCGGCGGTGGCGCCCGCGAAATGGGTGCCAATCACCAGGGTGGGTGTGCCGGCCAGCTTCTCGAACATGTCCAGCCGGGTGCGGATGCCCTGGTCACGGTCGGTGTCGGCGTTGGTGGACCATTCCGGATGCGCGATCTGGCAGGGGTGGTGCATGAAATCGCCGGTGATCAGCGCTTCCTCGCCTCGGGAGGAAATGCGCACGCTGACATGGCCTGGCGTGTGCCCGAGGGTGGGGATCAGGCTGATTTCGGGGCACAACCGGTGATCGGTCTCGACCAACGCCGCCAGTCCGGCCTCGACGATGGGCGTCACCGAATCCGCCAAAATGAACCGCATGTCGGGCCGGTCCGCCACGCTGCTCCAGTGCTCGTATTCGGTCCGGCCCATCAGGTAGCGGGCGTTTGGAAAAGTCGGCACCCAGGCGCCGCCGACCTTCATGGTGTTCCAGCCGACATGGTCCACATGCAGGTGGGTGCACAGCACGGTGTCGACTGACTCCCGAGGATACCCGGCCTCGGCGATATCCGACAGAAACCGCGTCTGCATATTGTTCCAGTGCGGGATGTGGCGGTTTTCTTTGTCGTTGCCCAGGCACGTGTCCACCACGATGCGGCGATCCGGCGTTTCCACCAGGAAGGTGTGGATGCTCATGCGCAGGCGGCCGTTCTCATCCGCGAAATGCGGCTGCAACCAGGCGATGGGTTTGATGACGTCCGGCGTGGCTTGCGGCAGCAGGAATCGGCTGCCGCCGGTAACCTCCAACTCGATAACCTTGGTGACGGTGACGTCACCGATGCGCCATTTCGACACGGAAGCAGCCTCCCTGATTTCGTTGGGGGGAGCCTAGCCGGAAGTCGCGGCCCCTGACGAGGCCCTCACCCTTCCGATCGCCGCGCGAGTACCCTCCCGTAACACTTGGCGAGGTGGTAAGCTGGTCCCGATCGGACGAGGCGGACAAGAATGCGGGTTGTATATCTGATTTTAGCGCTGCTGACGGTGGCGGTCCCGGCGTGTGCCAAGGACCTGACGCCCATCACGCTGGTGCAAAGCAGCCTTAGCTTCAATTTCGTGCCCCTGTACATCGCGCAGTCCGAGGGCTATTTTACCGAGGAAGGCCTGAAAGTTGAAGTCGTGCTGGCTGGCGGCGGCCCCAAAGCCATGACCGCGCTGTTGGGGGGAGGGGGGCAATTCTCGGCCTCCGTCCTGCTGGACGGCATGATGGCGCACCGCAAGGGGCTGGACGACGTGCGGGCCCTCGCCACGCTGTCGTATTTCTTCAACCCGATGGTGGTGCGGGCCGACGTCGCCAAGGCCCGCGGGCTGAACCTGGACAAGCCGCTCGCCGAACGGGTGCCGCTGATGAAGGGGCTGAAACTGGGGATCACCACGCCGGGCGCCAGTTCTGACATGACGGTGCGCTATTTGGCGATCACCAACGGGCTGTCGCCGGACCGGGATTTTCAGATCGTGCCGCTGGGGGGCATGTCGTCGCAGATTGCCGGCATGCAGGCGGAGCAGGTGGACGGCTGCGCCTGCTTGCCAGGGGTGGACATCCTGACCAAGCAGCAGGGCCTGACGGTCGATTTGGTCAAACCCGGGGAGCTGACGGAGCTCGACGGCACCACCTACGGCACGCTGTATGGCCTGGCGTCCTACAACAAGGCCCATCCGGAGGTGGCCACAGCGATGGCTCGTGCCCTGGTGCGGGCCACGAGTTTGATCGCCGACCATCCCGATGCGGCGCGCGCGGCCGCCCGCCCATTCTTCAAGGAAATGGACGAGCAGACATACCTTACGTCCTGGGCCACCTACCTGGCCTACATCCCGAAAATCCCCCTGATCAGCCGGGAGGACTTCGAGCGGGAACTGACCTTCGAGAAGGTCGTGATGCCGCCCGCCGCCTATAAGCCCGTCGCCTACGACGACGCGGTAGACATGTCCTTCGTCATCGCCGCGATGCGGGACTTCAAGCGTTGACCCCACTGATCGAGTACCGAGGCATCGCCCGCCGCTTCACCACCCGCCGCGGCACCGTTACCGCCTGCGAGAACGTCGATTTGACGGTGAACGAGGGGGAATTCCTCGCCATCGTCGGCCCCAGTGGCTGCGGCAAGTCCACGCTGCTGAACATGGCGGCGGGCCTGCTGCAACCCAGCGCGGGCGGGGTATTCTACCGGGGCGCGCCGGTCCCCGAACCCAACACGCTGGTGGGCTACATGACCCAGCGCGACACCCTGCTGCCCTGGCGGTCGGTGGAGGACAACGTCGCCATCGCCCTGGAACTGCGTGGCCAGGACCGGCCGACCCGGCTGCGCACCGCGCACGACTGGTTGCACCGGGTCGGGCTGAAAGGCTTCGAAACCGCCTTTCCCGCCCAGCTCTCCGGTGGGATGCGTCGCCGGGTCAGCATGGCGCGCACCCTGGCCTACGAGCCGGAGACCATCCTGATGGATGAGCCCTTCGGCGCCCTGGACGCGCAGCTGCGCCTGGTGATGCATGACGAGCTGCTGAAACTTTGGGCCGCCACCAAGACCACCATGGTGTTCGTCACCCACGACCTGACCGAGGCCATCACCCTGGCCGACCGCGTTGCCGTGTTCTCCGCTCGGCCGGGTCGTATTCGCGCCATCGAGACGGTGGACCTCCCCCGCCCCCGCGACGTCTTCCGCATCCGCTTCGACCCACATTTTGGGGAGCTGCACGACAAGCTCTGGGGTTATCTGGAAGAGAGCGTCCGCGACGGCGTGATGGTGGGATAGGCCCATGGACGCATTGACCGCCGAACTGAACGAACCCCGCGTCGGCCACGACGTCATCGCGAGCGCTCGGGCCGAATGGTTCAAGGTACTGGCCTGGCGGGTGGGGATCACCGTGGTGGGCCTGGCGCTGTGGGAGGCCATCAGCGGCCGATGGGTGAAACCGTTCTGGATCTCCAGCCCCTCCGCCATCTGGGCCCAGTTGATGGCCTGGGTCGATAGTGGCGACCTGTGGATGCACGTCGAAATCACCATGACCGAGACCATCCTCGGCTTCGTCTTCGGCGCCGTCACCGGCATCGGAGTCGGGCTGGCACTGGGCCTGAACAAGCGGCTGGCGGCGGTGTTGGACCCCTTCATCATCGCCTTCTACTCCCTGCCCAAGATCGCCCTCGCGCCGCTGTTCATCCTGTGGTTCGGGGTGGGGCTGCTGTCCAAGGTGGTGCTGGCCACCTTCGTGGTGTTCTTCCTCGTGTTCTACAACACCTACGCCGGCACCCTGGCGGTGGAGCAGGAACTGGTGGACGTATTGCGCCTGATGGGGGCGACCCGCTGGCAGATCGTGCGCAAGGTTATTCTTCCATCCGTTTTGCTGTGGATTTTTACCGGCATGAAGATCTCCGTCCCCTACGCACTGATCGGCGCGGTAGTGGGGGAAATGATGGCCTCTAACAAGGGGTTAGGCTACCTGATCCAGGCGTCCGCCGGGCAGTACGACACCAGCGGGGTGTTCGCGGCGCTGTTCGTCCTGATGCTGATCGCCACCGGCCTGCACGAGTTGCTGAAGCAAAGCGAGAAGTTGATGCTGCGGTGGAAGGAAGAGAGTTCGTAGGGCCTGCCTGTCGGGATATTATTAATGGGCCATCCGCCGGCTTGTCCCGACATGCGCACCTTTCGTCACCCTCGGGTCAAGCCCGAGGGTGACGAAAGGTGCGCCCGATTTGACGCCCCGCCCACCCTGGCGCAGCATAACGCCAGAATTTGGGGTGGAGGAAACATCCATGATGAACATCCGTTTGGTCGGCGACCAGATCGGCGTCGAGGTCTCGGGCGTCGACGTCAAAACTATCGGCGACGAGGATTTCGCCAAGATCTACCAAGCCTGGATCGACCATAACGTGCTGGTCGTCAAAGCCCAGGAGCTGACGATCCCCGAATTCCTGACCTATAGCCGCCGCTTCGGCATCGTGGAGCCCCATCCCTCAAAATCCACCCGCCACCCCGACTACCCCGACATCACCATGCTCGGCATCAACAAATTCGATCCGAACGGGCAGCTGAACCAGGCGATCTATCGCCGCGGGGCCGAGGGCTGGCACACAGACGGCGCCTACGACGAGGTCCCGTTCAAGGCCACGCAGCTCTATGCGCTCGCGATCCCCGACACCGGCGGCGACACGTTGTTTGCCAGCGGCTACGCGGCCTACGAAGCGCTACCGCAACAATTGAGGGCAAGGCTGGAGAACGTTATCGGCGGTTTCACCTATGGCGGGCGCAAAAGCAGCCAGGCCCTGCTGAACCCCGAGGACCGCGACTGGAAGCCGGTGTTCCACCCGATCGTTCGCCTGCACCGCGAGAGCGGCCGCAAGGCCCTCTATTTCGATCCGGGCAAGATCGTGTTCATGAAGGACATGGAAGAAAACGCCAGCAACGATCTGATCCAGGAACTGACCGGCTACATGATCCAGCCAAACGGCCAATACCGGCACAAATGGAGCGTTGGGGACATCGTGATCTGGGACAACCGGTGTTCGTATCACAAGGCCGCTGGGGATTACCCGCCGGAGCAGGACCGGATCCATTGGCGGGTTTCGATCAAGGATTGGGCCGAGATGGGGCGGATGGCGGCGGAGTGACAGGGGGAGGGCGAATTCGCAACCAGTACGGTGTCGATCATAGGACGCCGTTGGAGATTTGAGAGGTCCGAAGACCAGGACTTATAAAAATTCCGCGCGGAACCCGTGCCACCATTGGAAAGGTGACATGCCATGGTTCGATGTCCTCGTTCTCAGGCCGCGTGGGCGAATGACCCCGAGATGGCCGCCTATTTGGACTTCATGAAGACGAATGCGCCGGGTTTAGATCCCAACGACAAATTCAGTGTCAACGGTTACTATCGGGCAGCGGCGACTGTTAAGGTTCCCGACAGATGCGGCGATAATCTGACGCGGGAGAACCTGCTGTACCAGATGGCACATCTCCATCGATTGGCCGTCCCGATGCTGCTGCCAGGTATCGCCATGAGCACGGGCCCCGACTGCATCTGTGGCAACCGCGTACGACCTGACCGACATCGCCGCCGCCTGATGGGCAGAAGACCGCCGGCTATGATACCATCGCGGCCAACGGAGGAAACCGAATCATGCCAATCACCCGTCGGCACGCTATCGCTGGAACCCTCGCGCTGGCCGCCGCCTCATCGGCCCGCGCCGCCATTCCCCGTTTCGAACCCCCGTCCGCGCTGCTGGAAGCCGCGAAGCAAGACGGCGGCTTCGTCAACTACACCGCGCAGATCGAGGATCTGGAACTCGAAACCATCGCCGCCTTCAACAAGCGATTCCCCTTCGTGAAGGTCGAAACCGTGCACCTCCCCGGCGGGCAGTTGATCGAGCGTATCAAGGCGGAAATCGGCGCGAACAAACTGGTGGCCGACCTGATCGATCACTCCGAACCGTCCCTGCTACGAAACATAGAAAGCGCCTTTCGTCCCTACGCCCCCCCGAACGCCGCCGATTACATTCCGGAGGCGTTGGCATCCCCCCGCATCTGGCCGCGCATCACGGCTGGCACATGCATCGCGTGGAACAGCGAGCTGATTAAAGACAAACCCAAAGGCTGGTGGGACCTCACCGGCCCCAAATACGCTGGCCAACTCGGCATGCCCAGCGGTTACACAGGTGGCTCGACCTGGGTGTGGGTGATGTTCCAGCGCAAAATGCTGGGGGAGGATTACTGGGCGAAACAAGCCGCCATCAAACCTCGTATTTACACCACCAACGCCGTCACCGCCGACGCCCTGGTGCGCGGGGAAATCGCGATCGCCCCCGTGTCCTACCCCGCCGTCATGCCGAAAATCAGGGATGGCGCGCCATTGGCCACCGTATTCCCGATCGAGGGCGTGCCGTGCTTCACCTTCGGCGCCGGCATAACCGCGGTGTCGCAACGACCGGCCGCGGCGCAGCTCTATCTGGATTGGTGTCTGTCGGAGGAAGGGCAGGCAATGCTGATCGCCGACCTCGGCCATCTGACGGCGCTAAAAAAATCCCCGGCGGATACCCCCGGCCTGGACCCGGCGGTGCAGAAATTATGGTTCGCCGACCGGGTGGAATCAGACCGCGTCCGCGACCCCTGGCTGGCGGAATGGTCGAAAGCGTTCGGGCTACGGCAATAACCCCTGGAGAAAACGACAATGGCATACACCTACGAAGTGATACGCGATTTCTTCAAGCTGCCGAATGGCGAGCCATTCGGGCTGATCAGCCGCGTGGCGGCGGATTCGCAAGACCGCATCTATGTGTTCCAGCGCAAGGACCCTCCGGTGGTGGTCTTCGAGCGCACGGGGAAATACCTTGGCGCCTGGGGTACCGGTGAGGTCCGCGACCCGCACGGCCTGAAAATTATCGACGATGTCGTCTACACCACCGACCGGTCGGATTCGGTTACCAAATCCTTCACGTTGGACGGCAAGGTTTTGCTACAGCTCGGACGACCCGGCGTGCATTCCGATACCGGCTGCACGGACTCGCCCTGGCTCGCGGAACGCGCGGCCGGGCCGTTCAATCACCCCACCGAAATGATCAAGCACCCCAACGGTGATATTTACGTCACCGATGGCTACCGCAACGCCCGTGTGCATCGCTTCACCGGCGACGGCAAGCTGGTGAAATCCTGGGGCACGCCGGGTAAGGGCGAGGGGCAATTCCACCTCCCTCACAGCATCGCCTTCGATGGTGACGGCAAGCTGTACGTGGCGGACCGGTCCAACAGGCGCATCCAAATCTTCACGCCGGACGGCGATTTCCTCGGGATGTGGACCGGTATGGGCGGCCCGAACGACATCACCCGCGGCAAGGATGGCAATTACTACATCGCGGAGCAGGAATACGACGACAAGCCGGCCTATGTCTGCGTGCGCGACGTGGACGGCAACGTGCTCGCACGCATGGAAAGCCGGCATGTCCATGGCGTCGGCGTGGACTCGCACGGGGATGTCTACGCCGGCCTGACGGTGAACCGGGGGGTGGACAAGTTCGTGCGTAAATCGTGATGGAAATGGCGCCGGCAGGCGGGGCCGCGACCCCGCCTGCCTCGCCAAACCTCAAGCCGCCTTAGCGACAGTTTCATGCGGTG
Source organism: uncultured Acetobacteraceae bacterium (assembly GCA_903924985.1). Taxonomy (GTDB): domain Bacteria; phylum Pseudomonadota; class Alphaproteobacteria; order Acetobacterales; family Acetobacteraceae; genus Rhodopila. The sequence goes on along the minus strand of CAIYDT010000050.1, from coordinate 35,622 downwards.
GGAAGTTGCATTCCACCGCGATGCCATCCGGGTCCAGGTAGAACAGCTGCGTCATGTTCATCCGCGGCAGCACCCGTTCCTCGTACTTCATGCCGCGGCGCTCCAGGTCGGCGCGCATCTCGGCCAGGCCCTCGCAGGAGAATGCGATGTGGTCCAGGCGGCCGGTGTCGGCCGGGTAGGACGGGCCGTCGGTCACCAGCTTGGCGTTCGCCTGATAGCCCAGCAGATGCACGGTGGGGATGCCGCCGCAGTACAGCCAGTAGCCGGGGAAGCTCAGCGGCGGGCGGTCGCCGACCGTCAGGCCGACGATATCGCAGTAGAAATTCTTGGTCGCCTCCAGATCGCGCGCCTGGATGGTGTAGTGGTTCAACGTCTTGGCTGGCATGGTGACTCTCTCCCTCAGAACACGTTTTCGGCGGGCAGGCCGAGCATGAGCTGGCCCACGGTCTCGAAGTGAATTTGCCGCCCTTGCGATTGCTGCGCAACGGTATGCATGTCGCGCAGGCGGCGTTCGAACGGGTTTTCCTCGAAGATCACGGTCGACCCGGCGGCGTGGTAAAGCGTGTTGACGATATCCCGCGCATTCTGGATGGCCCAGGTGGACGCCAGCCGGATCATTGCGCGATGTTCCTCGGTTTGGTCGCCGTGCTGCTCGACATAGGCCCAGGCTTCCTGCCAGGTGTTGTGCAACATGTAGCGGGCAGATCGGAGTTTCGCCTCGCAGATGGCGTACTGCGCCTGCACGACGTTGTTTTCACGCAAGGTCTTGCCGGCGCCGCGGGCCACTTTGTTGGCGGGCAGTGCCAGGAAGTCGCCCATGATTCCGCGCGCGATGCCCAGGCCCACGCCGGCGAACCCAGCGGAGTAAAGCTGCCCGCTGGTGAAGCGGTACAGCAGCCCGTCCTCCCGCCGGTGCTTGGGGTCGTCGCGAAACAGCGCGCGTTCCTCCGGCACGAACAGGTCGCGCGCGACGTACTGGTTGGACGCGGTGCCGCGCAGGCCGATGGTATGCCAGATGTCCTGCATCTCAACGCTGGACTGCGGGAACAGGAAGGTCCGTAATTCGCGGGTGCCGTCGATAGTGACGTGCGCGCCCATCCAGGACGCATTCTGGCTGCCGCTGGCGAAGCGCCAGGTGCCGTTCAGGATGTAGCCGCCCTCGGTCCATTTGGCGCTGGCCGGCCCGCCCCATTGCGGCCCCCAGGCCAGGATGCCGTCCACCGGCCCGAATATTTGCTCCGCCACCTTTCGGTCCATGTAGGCCGAGGTCATGGAGCAGCCGTTGCTCTGGCAGGTGATCCACCCGACCGAGGCATCCATCGATGCCAGGGCTTCCGTGACGCGGGCGAATTCGTAGGGCCGCAGTTCCAGCCCGCCGAGGAACTTTGGCTGCAGCATGCGAAAGAACGAACCGGCCTTCAGCGCGGCAACAATGCGCGGGGTGATCTTGCGGATGCGGTTGATCTCATCCCCGTCCTCCCGAATCATTGGCGCGAGGGCTCGGGCCTTTTCAACCTGTTCGTCGGCGATACTCATTGGCGGCTCCCCGCGGCGGCTGGAGCGGGCTCGCCCAGTTCGCTGTCGATCGCGGAGATCGATTGTTTGCCGGTTTCGAATCCAAAGAACAGGAAGGCGCAGCCGCACAGCACCAACCAGGCGGTGAAATACATGAAGGATGGGACAATGGCATCCAGTGTCGCTTTGGGCGTCACGATGTCCGACGTGCCTACGATCAGTGCCAGGCCGAGGGGGCCGATGATCTTGCCGATGCCGCCAAACCCATAGGCGGACCCCATGCCGGTGGTGCGCAGCCGGGTCGGCCAGACCTCCGCCATGTAGGGCCCGATCACCGCGAAGCCGCCATCGTAGAAGAAGTCCCCGATGACGATCATCAGCCACAGCACGGACATCCCGCCGATCATTTCGTTGTGCGCCAGCCCGGCGATGAAGACGCAAATCGCCGCCCCGAAGCCGCACAGCATGCCCGACCGCCGCCGCCCCATAAAATCGGACAGAAATGCGAAGGTGATGCGCCCGAAGATGCCGGCCAGCTTCACCCACAAGAACAGGAAAGCCGCGTAGGCCGGGGTGCACCCGAGTTGCAGCACGAACAAGGTCGGCGCCCAGAGGCCGATGCCATAGGACGCCGTCTGCGCCCCGATGCTGGCCATCCAGGACACGGCGACGCTCTTGGGATATTTGAAAATCTCCGACCAGGCGGCGGTTTCCTGCTTCGGCGCGTGGTCGGGCAAAGGCAGGGATTCCGGCGCGATCCGCAACGCCCAGGCCAGCGCCTTGCGCGCTTCCTCCTTGCGTCCCTGGCTCATGAGCCAATGCGGCGATTCCGGCACCCAGGCCCGGATGACGAGGGTAAACGCCGCCGGCAGCAGCCCGATCACGAACAACCCGCGCCAGCCGACGGAGTCGGTGACGAACGCCGCCAACGCCGAGGAAATTATCACTCCCAACGGGATGAAGACGGTGACAAGCCCGCCGATGAAGCCCCGCATGCGCGCCGGCACGAACTCCTGCACCAGCGGCAGGTCCACGCAATACAGCCCGCCGACCCCGAAGCCGACGAAGAACCGCATCACCGACAGGTAGATCCAGCCGTTATCGGGCGTGAAATACAGCAGCCCGCTGGCCAGGGAGAAATTCAGCACCGTCGCGATGAACACATAGCGGCGCCCCATCACGTCGGCGATGCGCCCCCAGATGGCGGCCCCCAGGATGGCGCCGACGCCGGAGGACGTCAGGATGATAGCCGATTCCCCGAAGGTCAGGTGCCAGGGCTTGATGATGAAGGCCAGCACGAAGGCAATGAGGTAGTAGTCGAAGAACTCCAGCATATCGCCAACGATAGCGGCGGTGACGATCTTCATCTGGTTGATAGTCAGGGTTTTGGCATCGTCCAGTCGGCGGAACATGTCTTGGCGTCTCCCCTTGGTGCGGGGGGCTGGTTCCCCGCGGTTCGTTTCCTGTTTCTTACGGCAATTTCACCAAGGGGCAAGTGCGAGCGGGTTGCCAAGCCGCCCGCTCGGACCCATGACGGGCTGTCGATCGCAACACGCCGGAGTCACATGACCACCGCTCGCCTTACGCTGCTCCTTGCCCTGTCGTTGCTGCCGGTTGCCTGTGGCGCGCCGCCGCCGCCGCCGCCCACGCCGCCCAAGCCGCCGGAAGAGTCGTCGGCCGGGATCTGGCGCGGTACCTCCACGCGGTTTCAGGCGGAAAGCCGAGCTTGCCCGCATCCGGGGTTGGTGACGCTGCAGGTGTGGGACGACAAGTTCCAGTACCGCTGGGATGGCAAGACATGGGTGGACGCTGAGATCGGGTCCGACGATGTCGTGCGTGGGCAGGCGCCGGGCATCACCCTGATCGGCAAGCGGGCCGGCAGTCGCATTGAGGGCGATATAACCAATGGCGACTGCGGTTTGCACTTCACTGTGATGAAGAAAGACAACTGATCCAAGGAGGCAGCGCATGGAAACCGTCGGACTGGGCATGTACTACGAGGACCTGCCGGTCGGCCGCGTCTTCAAGACCATCGGCCGCACCGTGACCGAGGCGGACATCACCAACTTCGTCAATGCCACCGGCATGGTGGAAGTGCTGTTCACCAACATCGAATTTCTGCGCGAAGAAAGCGACATCAAGCAGCGCATCGCCCCCGGTGCCCTGGGCTACTGCTTCGCCGAGGGCCTGCTGGTGCAAGCCACCATGCAGCACACCGGCTTCGCCTTCCTGCACATGGAACTCGACGTGAAAGCCCCTGTCTTCGCCGGCGACACCATCCACGTGGAATGCGAGGTCATCGAGGCCCGCCTGTCCAAGAACCGCCCCGGTCGCGGGCTGGTCAGAACCCGCAACAAGGTGGTCAAGCAGGACGGGACGGTGGCGCTGGTTTACACCCCCCTGCGGATGATCAAGTGTCGTAACGCGGATTGAGGCCACGATGCGCCGGTTCACGGAGCAGGATCAGGAACGCTTCGCCCGCCTGTCCGGCGACTGGAACCCCATGCACCTGGACCCCGTCGCCGCTCGGCGCACCCAGGCCGGTGCGCCGGTCGTGCATGGCGTGCACCTGACGCTGTGGACGCTGGATACGCTGATCCGGGACGGGGTGGTGAAAGGCGCAGTGGCGTCGGTCCAGGCGGTGTTCAACAAGTTCGTCTATCTGAACGCGCTGACCGAGATCCGAGTGGTGCGCGCATCGGATGACGCGATCGAGGCCATCGTGTCCGCGGCCGGCGTCGATACCACCACGGTGACGATCGGGTTGGGTGTCGCCGAGCCGGTCGAGGCAGGCGCGATGGACCAGCCGGCCGTTGTGACGCAGGGGCGGTTGGCGAACGTGCCCGAGCTGGCCATGATGGCGAAACAATCAGGCTGGATGGACCCCGAGGGATCGGAAGACATGTTCCCTGAGGCATCGCGCGCGCTGGGCGCCCGCCGCGTCGGCGCCATTGCGCTGTCGTCGCGTCTGGTGGGAATGCTGTTTCCCGGCCAGCACTCGGTCTACGGCTCGCTGGAAGTCGCGGTTGCCCCGGTGAGCCCGCGCCCCGGCCTGGGCTTCCACGTCACCATGGCTAACGTCCGCACCCGCCTGGTCCGGATGTCCGTCGCCGGCTCCGGCATAACCGGCACTGTCATCGCGTTCGCTCGGCGGGAGGCGGTGGCTCAGCCGTCCATGGCCGAGGTCGCCCCGCTGGTAGAAGCCGGCAGCTTTGCCGGGGCCACAGCGCTGGTGACTGGCGGGTCGCGCGGGTTGGGTGCCCTGACGGCTCGAATTTTGGCCGCCGGAGGGGCTCGGGTGATCGTGACCTACGCGCTGGGCCGGGAAGACGCCGATGCGCTGGTCACGGAGATCAACGGGTTCGCTGGTTCGCCGGTTTGCTCGGCGCTGCGTTACGACATGATGCAAGACACCGGTGTTCCGGTGGATAGTGTGACGCATCTGTATCATTTCGCCTCCCCCCGCATTTATCGCCAGAAGGCGGCGCTGTTCGATGCCCGCGTGTTCGCGGAATTCGCCCGCGCGTATTTGGGATCGTTCCACGATCTGTGTCTGGCGTTGCCGGGGTTGCGGGTGGCGTTCTACCCATCGTCCGTCTTCGTCGAACCCAGCCGCCCGCGTGACATGACCGAATACGCGATGATCAAAGCCGCCGGCGAAATCCTGTGTGAGGAAATGAGCGCGACCGAGGGGTTTCCGTTGGTGATCGGCCGCCGCCTGCCGCGCATGCTGACGGATCAGACGGCGACCCTGGCCCGTGTGGCGACCGATGACGCGCTGACGACGATGCTGCCGGTCGTGCGGGAGGTTCAGGGGGCGGAACGGTAGTCCCGCAAGATCAGGCGAACCCAGCCGGTGTCGATCAGGTTCTTCTTGATCTCAGGCAGGACCTGTTGCGCGAACCTCGCGCAATGCGGACAGTTCAGTGATAAGAACTCGGTCACCAGGACTTTCGCATCCCGCGATCCGATCGAGTGTTCCATTCGGCTATCGTCAGCCCAGGCGGGAAACGGCAATACGAGGGCAAACGATAAACTGGTCAGAAATCTGCGACGTCCTGGTGTCTTCAGCTTCTCACTGTTTTATGGTACTCCCGGTTCGGCATCATGTCCGACGCGGATGCCATCCTGTTGGACAGATTAAAGAACGCCACGGTCTCCGACAAATCGAAAATATCGTCGTTCATCAGCCCCACCGCACGTAGCCCATCCCGGTCTGCGTCCTCCACCAAGTTCGGTGTCGTCGTCATCTTCCAGGCATAATCGAGCATCGCCCGCTGTCGGTCGTCCAACCGAGCGACGCGGTAGTTCAGTGCCATCATCTCTCCCAACTCGGGGTCGCCCGACAACTGCCGCACCGCCGCGCCATGCGCCACCAGGCAATAGTAGCAACGATTGGCCGAGGACACGACGACCGCGATCATCTCCCGCTCCAGCTTCGACAGGCCGGATTCCGACAGCATGATCTCGTTGTACATCGCCATGAAGTTGCGCAGCCGTTTTGGCTTCAGGCTGTAGGTGCTGAACACGTTCGGCACGAACCCCAGCTTCTCCACGCATTTCCGCCAGAGGACTTGCAAATCGTCGTCCAGCGTCCCCGGATCGGGGACGCCGAGCTTGGAGATATGGTCGGGCTGGGGCATGGGTTGGCTCCGGTGAACGACAATGGGTGCGCTGGTACCGTAAGACGTGGATGGCGGGCCTTCGCCTGCCGTGACGACAAAGTTAACCGAACACTTCAGGGTTGATCGCATTATCCGCGTTGGGCTGGCCGTCCAGCACGCCCAGGATGTTCTGTGCCGTCACCACGGCCATACCCTGGATTGATTCCACGGTCACCCCGGCCATGTGCGGAGACGCAATGACATTGCCAAGCTTCAACAGCGGATTATTGACCGGCGTCGGCTCCAGATCGAACACGTCCAGCCCGGCGCCGCCCAGATGACCGGAGGTCAGCGCGGCATAAAGGTCCGCCTCATCGACAATCCCGCCACGCGCGGTGTTCACGAGGTAGGCACCCTTCTTCATGCGCGCCAAACGGGCCGCATTGAACATGCCGACCGTTGCCGGACTCTTCGGACAATGGATCGATACGAAATCCGCATTCGGCAGCTCGGCGTCCAAATCTGCCACCGGGGTGCAGCCCGCGGCGACGATGGAAGCCTGATCCACATAGGGATCGTAAATCTTCACATCCATGTCGAACGCGAGGCAGCGCCGCGCCGACCGCGTCCCAATTCGCCCGAACCCGACAATAATCACCGTTTTACCAGAGATCTCCATCGGCGGCGCGGCATGCCGGTCGTTCCACTTGTCGTCCTTCACCAGCCGATCCATCTGATGGTTTCGCTTCGCCAGCGCGATAATGAAATGAAATGCCTGCTCGGCCACCGACGTGGAGTTTGCGCTGCCCGCCACCATCAAAGGTACTTTGCGCGCTGTCAGCGCCGGAACTTCTACCGCATCGTAACCAACCCCAATGCGCGCCACCACCTGCATGGCCGGCGAGGCGTCCATCTCAGTCTGCTTATACGGCGTGCCCGACAGCGCGATGCCGGCGCAATCGGACAGCAGCGGCAGAAAATCCGCCTGCTTGATGCCCGCCGGATAGATCGCCGTCTCGATATCCTCGCGTGCCTGAATCAGGGCAATACCCTGCTTGCCCATCGTGTGCGGCAGCAGAACTTTGCGTTTGTTGGTGGCCATGGCGAAAAATCCTTAAAGCTGACGTGTTATGGCGGCGAGGTAGCCGCGATTGGCGGTGGGCGCCAGATGCACCTCGTTCATCACCACGTGCCGCGGCAGGCAGGCGATGTAGCGGATCAGATCGCCGCAATCGGCGGGCTGCACCATTTTGGCACGCACCTCCGGTCCCACGGGGTTGGGCCGTTGGTCCAGGATCGGCGTCGCCACCTCACCGGGCAGAAACACCGTGGAGCGGATGCCGTTGATGCATTCCTGCATGTTCAGCCCGTGGCTCATGGCGACGATGCCGTGCTTGGCAGTGACGTAGATCGGCCCAGAGACCCCGCCGATGAACCGCCCGGCCATGGAGGCGGTGTGGATGATCACCCCATCCTGCTGCGTCCGCATGAAGGGCAGCGCGACCGTGACGCAATACAAAGCGCCGACCAGGTTGCCTTGGATCAGCGTGTCGATCCCCTCGGGCGTCAGCTTGTCCCAGTGCCGGTTGACGATGTTCACTCCGGCGTTATTGATCAGAATGTCCAGGCGGTTGAATTTTTCCCGGATGTAGTCGCCGACTTTCGCGACCTGCTCTTTGTCGGTCAGGTCGGCGGGGACAACGTGCGCGCCGCCTTGCGGGATGCGTTTCGCCACGCTTTCCAGCTTGGACGCCGTGCGGCCGGTCAGGATGACGGTCGCGCCCTCATCGGCGAGCGCCAGAGCCGCGGCCTCCCCGATGCCGCTGCCGGCGCCGGTCACCCAGGCGATCTTTCCCGCTAGTCGCGGCATCTGCGTTTCCTCGATAGTTGGATGTCGGGGCATTCAAAGCGGTCGCGCGACGCGAGGCAAGCCCGCGGCATTGGCAGCAGCATTTTTCCGACCTCGCGTAGCGCGAACATCGCCTCCATCGAGATACGCACTTTCGGTTCGTGGATGTGACGTTCGCCCTTCAGGCCTCAGTCGACCTATAGCCCGTCATTGAATCCCATCACGGCAACGTACTTCACCAGCAGGATATTGGCGGGGATCGGCTGGGTACGCCTTCGGCGCTACCGCCCGAATTTCTGCGAAGGTATTATCGATCGGAAACAGAACGGTATGATCCGCGCCTTGGGCTCGCGCCGCATCCAGCTCAGCCTCCGGCTTCTCCGATCGGCGGTACCTGCCCAGTCATCCCCGCCAGAACCTCGATCACATGCCGCGCATGCACGGGGGAACCCTCCCGCTGCAAGCGCCCGGCGATGTTCAGCAGGCAGCCGAGGTCGCCGGCCAGGACCGTCGCAGCGCCGGTCGAGGCGATGTCGGCGGTCTTGTCCGACACCATCCGGACCGAAATCTCGGGGTATTTGACGCAGAAGGTGCCGCCGAAGCCGCAGCAGATCTCGGGTTCCTTCATCTCCACCACGGTAGCACCGACGGACTCCAGCAGCATGCGCGGCTGCTGCTTGATCCCCAGTTCCCGCAACCCCGCGCAGCTGTCGTGGTAGGTCACCGTTCCATCCACGCGGATAGCGGGCAGGGAGTCGACCTTCAGCACGTCGGTCAAAAAACTAACGATTTCGTAGGTCTTGGCGGCCAAAGCGTCCGCTCGGGCACGCTGGTTGGGGTCGTCGTCGAACAGATGCGGCACGTGATGCTTGATCATCCCGCCACAGGAGCCTGAGGGCACCACCACGTAGTCGTAGCCCCCGAAGGCATCCAGGATGCCCTGCGCCAGATCGCGCGCGGTGCGGCGGTCCCCAGAGTTATACGCCGGCTGGCCGCAGCAGGTCTGGGCGCGGGGCACTTCGACCCGGCAGCCGGCGTCCTCCAGCAGTTTGATCGCGGCGAATCCCACGGTCGGGCGGTGCAGATCCACCAGGCAGGTCACGAACAGCGCGACTCTGATTTTTCCGGGGGGGGGCTTTACGGAAGAAGGCATCTCAGGCGCTGCGGGCGGCCACCAGACGCCAGGTCGGGTCGGGCTGGCGCAAGTCGCGCTCGAACGTCCAGAGGTCGGTGATTTCGGTTACTGCCTCGGCCCCGACCACGATGACGCCGTTTTTGTCGCGGGTCAGGCTGACCTGATCGGATACGATGCGCACGGTGACGTCGGCTACGCTGCCGCGCAGGGCGGCGGCCTCGATCGCCATGTTCTCGATGGCTTTGATCTCGCTGATCTGGGTGTGGCCGGCGGTTTCGCGGGCCGTGATGGCGTGCTCGAACGCGCCGTAGGTGTCGTCGGCCAGCAGCTTGCGCAACGTGGCGCGGTCCCCGGCGGCGAAGCCCGCGACGATCATGCGGAAGGCCCTTTCAGCCCCCACCAAGAATCCAGCCGGGTCGAATCCCCGGTCAATGCCTCGCATCGCTGCCAGAACCTGGCCCGCGGGGCTGGCGGGGTCGGGGATGACGGCGGCTTTGCTGGGTGGCGGCGCTGGTTCCGCCCGTCCCTCGATGATGGGGCCGGAAGCGGCCGGGGCCGCCTGAGGCGGTTGTTGCGGCATGGGCGGGCGCTCGAACCCCGTGCGCTTGCCCAGGATTCCGCGTAGACGCAGGACCAGAAAGGCCGCGACCATACCCAACAGCACCAGATCGACCGGAAAGCTGCCTGTGGCACCCATGTTGATTCTCCTTGCAGGCCAACACATAGGCGTGCGAGGGCCGGTTGCCAAATGAATCCGGGGAAACCAAGACCGTGATCCTGCTGCGCCACGGCCAGAGCGAGTTCAACGTCCACATCACCGCCACCCGCCGCGACCCCGGCATCGCCGATCCGTGCCTGACAGAACACGGCCACACCCAGGCCGAGCAAGCGGCGCGGGCGCTCAAAGGTGAACGCGTCGCCCGCATCGTCGTCTCCCCCTATTCCCGCGCGCTGCAAACGGCGGAACCGGTGGCGCGGGTGCTGGACGTGCCAATGTTCGTGCACCCCGTGGTGCGGGAGCGTTACGGCTACGCATGCGACATCGGCACCCCCCCGGTCGGAGCTGCGGGAACGCTGGCCCGACCACGATTTCTCCAACATCGACGAAGTCTGGTGGCCGTCCCACGACGAACCCGCGGAGTCCGTCATCGCCCGGGCGCAGGCATTCCGAACGGAGATGGCGGCGCGGCCGGACTGGTCGGACACCCTGGTCGTCAGCCACTGGGGCTTCATTCTGTGCATGACCGGGCAGAACGTCATGAACGGCCAATGGCTACGCTGCGACCCCACGGAACCACCGCCAGCCGAAATAATCTGGCGGTCGTAGGAACCCGCATAGCGCCCGCGCGCGGCCCGTGCTAACCCGCGCCGGGATAACGGCGCCAGACGAGGGGGCGCTATCCCAGACGCGACACCCAGACGGAGACCACGATGTCCGAAACCACCCCCGCTACCCCGGCCGCCGCACCGGCCCCGCCGTTGGTGGTCAATATCCAATACGTGAAGGACCTCTCATTCGAGGTGCCCGGCGCACCGCAGGTCTTCACCACGCTGCGCGCACAGCCGTCAGTGGCGATCAACCTGGATGTGCAGGCCCGCCGCGTGCAGGACGGCCAGCCGGTGTTCGAGGTCTCCCTGGTGATCCGAGCCGAAGCAACCGACCCCGGTGCGACGACCAACGGCCAAACGGCGGCGTCCCCGGTGTTCGTGGCGGAGCTGACCTATGCCGGCGTGTTCACCCTGAACGGCCTGCCCGACAACGCCGTGGAGCCGGTGCTGCTGGTGGAATGCCCCCGCATCCTGTTCCCCTTCGCTCGCAACATCCTGTCCGACGTGACGCGCGAAGGCGGCTTCCCGCCCGTCCTGCTACAACCGATCGACTTCGTGGCGTTGTGGCAGTCCCGCCGCGCCGCCGCCGCCGGCCAGCCGGCCGCGGTTGCCTGAGCGTAGAAGGCGGGCCGCCAATCACACGGCCCGCCAGACTGGCTCCTTCATTTTCCCGATGAACGCCTCATGCGCTGTCAGTTCGGCCTCGGTCGGCTGCACCAGCCGGGGCGTGCGGTCCGCCGAGCGAGTGTAGACCGCGACGGGAGACCGGCCGCGATCCGACGCAAGCGACAAGCCGCGCTGCCGCCCCCCCGTCAGTTCGACGTAAACGTCCGCCAGCAGCTTGCAGTCCAGCAGCGCGTTGTGCGTGGTGCGGGCTGTCAGGTCGATGGCGAAGCGCCGGCACAGCGCGTCCAGGCTGTTGGGCATGCCGGGGAAGCGCTGCTTGGCCAGAATCAGCGTGTCCACCATGCGCGCCTGTGCCAGGGACGGCAGGCTCAGACGGGCAAATTCCGCGTTCAGGAAGCCAAAATCGAACGGCGCATTGTGGGCGATCAGCTTGCCGTCGCCGAAGAATGCCAGCAGGTCGGTGGCTACGGCGGCGAATAGCGGTTTGCCCGAGACGTGGGCGTTGGTGATGCCATGGATGCGCGTCGCGTCGGTCGGGATGTCTCGCTGCGGATCGATCAGCGCATGGAAATGCTGGCCAGTCGGAAGATCGTTGATCAGCTCCAGCGCCGCGACCTCGATCACCCGGTCGCCCGTCAGCGGGTCGAGGCCGGTGGTTTCCGTATCGAACAGCACGGACCGGATCATGGGCGGAGGCCTCGGATGACGCGGCGGAGCTGCCGCTGCGTCTCATAACGCGACAGCCCGGTCCGGATAACGATGTCTGCTCGGCGGCGCTTTTCCGCGTCGGGCATCTGCCGGGCGATGACGTTCTCGATGTCCTGCTGGCTCATTTTCCGTCGCAGCCGCACCCGGTGGACCTGCACCGCCTTGGGGGCGGAGACGACGATGGAGAACGAAAGCTTCCGTCCACCGGTTTCGAACAGCAGCGGAATATCCAGCACAGCCGCCGGTTTTGCCGCCCGCCGGGCGCGCGCCAGGAAGGCTTTTTCCTCCTCCCGCACCATGGGGTGGAGGATGTGTTCCAGCTTGGTCAGCGCCTCCCGGTTGCCGAGCACCGCGGCGCGCAGGGCGACCCGGTCGAGGGCGCCGTTCACGACGGTGCCCGGGAAGGCGGCTTCGATCGGTTTCAGGGCGCGGCCGCCGGGGGCTTGCAGCATGTGGACGCAGGCATCGGCGTCGAACACCGGGATACGGGCGCGCTTGAAGGCGCTGGCAGCGGTGGATTTGCCCATGCCGATACCGCCGGTCAGGCCGATGACTTTCATGGAACCTAACGGCTTACGGGGGACGATTCGGGGAGAGTAGGGCATCCCCGAAGGATTGCCGGGGCGGCGCCGAAGATCAAGGCTGGGCGGTGGCGGGCACTCGCCTGATTACGCTGCCCGCGCGCCAGATCGGATCGCGCCAAACGCACCGCCGTGGTGGAGATACGGTTTGGCGAGTTTGAGATCTGTCGCCCGCGCCTGAAGCACGATCGCAGCCTGGCGAAGACCGTGCGGCTGCGTCTGGTCGAGGTGCGGGAAGCCAACCCGCCCGAAGGCGTGGAACCGCTGCACTGGCGGTTGCTGACCAGCCACACGGTCGCCGATGTGGCCCAGGCCTGGCGCATCGTCGACTGGTACCAGATGAGATGGATCGTCGAACAGCTGTTCCGGGTGAGAAAATCGCAAGGGCTGGGGCTGGAGGAGAGCCAGGTCGCCTCGGCCGAACGTCTGATGAAGCTGGCAGCCGCGGCGATCAGGGCCGCGTGCACCGACATTCAATTGGTGCGGGAACGCGATGGCATACACGGCCTGTCGTCCTCGGCGGCGTTCGCCGAGGACGAGATCGACACGATCGAGGCGCTTAGTCCGACCCTTGATGGCAAGACTGCCCGCCAGCAGAACCCGCATCCGCTCCGCAGCCTCGCAAGGGCCAGTTGGGTCATGGCGCGGCTGGGCCGGGAACGTTTCCAAGCTATCCATGAGGGCAGGATAATAGAAATTATTACGAAATTATATGTGGAAATCCCCTGGTGGTCGAGCCCCAGGGACCGCCATAGCCACCCGCCTTGATTAGTTACCGCAACGACAAACATCCGCGCCGGCGGCGGTGCTCGGGTCAAGTCCGAGGATAACGGAGATGAGGCGTGGAGCGGCTTAAACCCCCAAATAAAACTGCCTGATCAGCTCGTTGTTATTCAACTCCGCCGCCGATCTGCCTTCGAATTCGATGTGCCCGTGCACGATCACGTATCCCCGGTCGGCGATGCGGATCGCCTGGGTGAAGTTCTGCTCCGCCATCAGAACGGACAGGCCGTAGCCTTCTTTTAGTTCCTTGATCTTGTCGATCGTCCGCGACACCAGCAGCGGCGCCAGCCCGACGGATGGTTCGTCGATCAGCAACAGCCGCGGCGCCGACATCAGGGCGCGCGCCAGGGCCACCATTTGCTGTTCGCCGCCGCTCATGGATCCCGCGAGCTGCCCGCGCCGTTCCGACAGCCGGGGGAAAACCTCCAGGCAGAACGCCATGTTCTTGTCGATCTCGGCGCGCGCCGATTTGCGGTAAGCACCCATCAGCAGGTTTTCGGTGACTGTCAGGCGGGGAAACAACCGCCGTCCTTCCGGCACGAAGGCGATCCCCAGATCGACGATATCCTCGGTCGAGCGGCCGACCAGCTCGTGTGCGGTGCCATCGATATTCGCGACAATGCTGCCGGCGAATGGTTTCACCATGCCCATGATGCATTTCATCAGGGTGGATTTGCCGTTGCCGTTGGTGCCCAGCAGGGCGACGGTCTCGCCCTCCCGCACATTGAGCGAAACGTCCTGCAGCACCTTCACGGCGCCGTAGCCGGCATCGAGGCCGGAGATGGTGAGACTAGCTGCCAAGATACGCCGCCACGACATCTTCCTGCCGCACGATATCGGCCGGGTCGCCATCGGCGATCTTGCGGCCGGCTACCAGCACGACGAGGCGTTGGGAAAAATGCATCACCGCCCGCATGATGTGTTCGATCATCACGATGGTTACGCCTTGTTGTTCGTTCAGCCGCATCAGCAACGCCAGGATGTCGTCGACCTCCTGATGCGACAGGCCGGCCATCGCCTCATCGGCGATCAGCAGGCTGGGATCGGCCGCCATGGCGCGCGCCAGTTCGAGCTTGCGCATTTCGATCTGCGTCAGGTCGGTGGGAAGGTGGTGCGCTTTGTCGGCCAGTCCCACGAGGTCCAGCAGATCGACGCAGCGCTTGTCGATATTGGGAACGGCGCCACGGGTCTGCACCACATACAGCAGTGGGATGCGCAAATTCTCGGCCAGCGTCAGGGTCCCGAAGGGGCGCGGCAGCTGGAAGCTGCGGGCCATGCCCAGCCGGGTGCGCTCATGCGCTTTCAGACCGTCGAGCATGTGGCCATTGAAGCGTACCGTGCCGGCATCGTTGCGCAGTGTGCCGCACAGGCAGTTCACCAGGGTGCTCTTGCCTGATCCGTTGGGGCCGATCAGGCCCAGACGCTCGCCCTTCATCACTTCCAGCTCGATATCGGCCAGCGCGACGAACCCGCCGAAGCGCTTGCCGAGACCGGATACTTGCAGCAGAGCCTCGGTCATGACCGCTTCCTCGGGGCAAACCACCCGATGATACCTTTGGGTGCCGCTACCACGAACACCACCAGCAGCACGCCGACGATCAGCAGCGACAGCGCGGAGGAGATCGTGACGGTGGCGACCTGTTGCAGCGTGCCGAGCAGGATGGCGCCGATCACGGGGCCCAGCCAACTGGATGTGCCGCCGATCAGCGGCATGGCGATGGTGTTGACCGCGTAGCTCAGGCTGAAGCCCGAAGCCGGGTCGAGGTAGGTGACGTAATAGGGCAGGGGGGCGCCGGCCATGCCCATGAACCCGCCGGACAGCGCGGTTGCCAGCAGCTTCAGTTTCAGGGTCGGCACGCCGGAGGCTTCGGCCGCGAGTTCGTCGTCGCGAATGGTAGCGAATCCGTAGCCCAGCCGGGATTTTTCAATGGCGCGCGCCACGCCGACGGCGATGACCGACAGGGCCAGCATCAGGAGGAACAGGTACTCGACGTAGTCGATGCCAAAATAGTCAGTGGTATCGGGGCGCACGACATAGGCGCCGCGGGAGCCACCAACAAAACTCCAGTTGGTGATCAGCGTCTGCATCACGACCGACATGGCCAAAGTGGCGATGCCGAAGAAGGTGCCGCGCAGGCGCAGGGTCAAATAGCCGGTGCCCAACCCGAGCAAGCCGGCGAGGCAACCACCGATCGCCATCATGACCGGCAGCGGCATGCCCGGCATTGTCTTGTGCATCACGACGGTGCTGTAGGCGCCCACCGCGAAGAAGGCGGCGGTACCGAAATTCACGTAGCCCGTGTAGCCGCCCAGGATGTTCCAGCCGGTGGACAGCACGATGTATTGCAGCACCACGTAGCCGGCGAAGAACACGTAGGCATTGTCGATCAGCTTCGCGGCGCCGAACGTCAGCGCCGCCGCCACGCAAAGCCAAACAATAAAGAGCGGGTTGCGCATTTACGCCCGCCCGAACAGGCCGCTAGGCCGGAATGCGAGGGTCAGCAGCAGGAACCCGAAGGACACCGCGGGGGACCAGGACGGGCCGAAAAAGGTGGAGGTGATGCTCTCCATGATGCCTAGCGCCATAGCGGCGATCAGCGACCCGGCGAAGCTGCCCAGACCGCCCATGACGCAGATGGCGAAGATGCGGCCGATGTAGTCCCGCCCGATCGACGGCTCCACCGGCTGGATGATGATCAGGATGGCGCCGCCGATGGACGCCGTCGCGATCGACAGCCCGAACGCGATGCGTTTGATCTTACTGGGGTCCGCCGCCATCAGCCGCAGCGCCAGCGGGTCCTGCGCCACCGCCTGGATGGCGCGCCCGATGAAGGTACGGCTCATATAAAGGTGTAGCCCACCCATCAGGGCCAGGGAAATCAGGAAGGGCACCAGCAGCCGCAGCGGCAGGTCGATCGGGCCGAGGTGGACGCTGATCCCGATATAGGGCGCCTCCACCAGCCGGTAGTCGACGCCGAAGGTCAGGACCAGAGCCACTTCGGTGATGAACAGGATGCCGAAAAAGAACGCCAGACCGCGCAGGCCGTTATCGCCTCGTCGTTCGAAGGACACGTCGTAGACGTGGTAGATTGCCATCCCCAGCAGGTAGAACGCGGGTGTGGCCAGGATGCTGGCCAGAATAGGGTCCATGCCGAAGGTGCTGTTGCAAATATAGGCGATGTACGACCCCAGGATGATGAACGCGGGGTGCGCGATGTTGACGATGTCCAGCATGCCGAAAGAGATCGACACACCGACAGTCACGGCGGCGTAAAAGCCTCCGAGCAAGAGGCCGGACACCAGGGCGTTGCCCAGAAGGTCGAAAGGGATATCCATGATTCGCTTGACGTTTCCAGCCCCCTTTTTGGCCGAAGCCGATCCGCTTGCCTAGCCACTATTCTGCCTGGGGGCAGGGCAATCGCATTTCGGTCGGACGCCCCCTTCCGTCATCCCCGGACTTGTTGGTGTGGACGGCTCCACGGCATCGCGTGCCAAACTTGGTGTCGTCACAACCCAAGCAAGGAGCCGAGGGATGACGGAAAAGAGAGTGCCGGGTCCCAAATGCAATCCGCCTGGGGGCGGCAGATAGACACCTTGCGAAAGCCTGGGGATCACCCAACTATACCTCGCTCGTCCTGAAGGTCGCCCTCGCGACCACCTACATCGGATGGTGCCGTCCGGTG
This sequence comes from uncultured Acetobacteraceae bacterium, assembly GCA_903924985.1. GTDB lineage: Bacteria > Pseudomonadota > Alphaproteobacteria > Acetobacterales > Acetobacteraceae > Rhodopila. The sequence goes on along the minus strand of CAIYDT010000050.1, from coordinate 18,808 downwards.
GACGGATGGCGATGCCGGTGTGCCGATCGCCCTATCTGGTACGATGCGAGGCGCGTTCGAACTGGTCCCACACGTTGGCGGGGCGGCCTGATAGAGTGACAAATCAATTACCGTGATCTTAACTTTCTGTATAAAGGGGCGGCGATAACGGGATCAGTGGCCGTGTTTGGCCAAAAACGCATCAATTATGACCGATCGGTAAATGCGGTCATTGCAACTGGGACGAATTGGCGGGTCGGCGTGCCGGCCTCGACTTGACCCAGCCGATCCTTGGGGCTCGTGCGAGGCTTATGCGAATGCAAGGCTGCCATGTCCACAGCACCGTGTGGAGACAGCGGGATATTTCTTTTAAATGCTTGCATTCGGACCAATACCTGCATAAACGTAACTTGCGAATCCAGAATCTCCGGGGTGGAGGGGCGTCATCGTGGACGGACGCCACCCGTGGTTGACTGGATCGGTGATGGGAACCCAGTTCATCGCTGGATTCCGAACATACTGCCAAGGTCTTCAAACCTGACCCACGCATGCTACTCGCGCGCCAAAGACAAACCGCAAGGTGGATTACGCCTTGCCGCGCGCGCAAATGTCCCCATTTTCTGCCGGCATCAAGCTGGGGCAAATGAAAACAGAATACGTCCTCACTATAACCGGATGATCTCGAGTGTCTGAAAATACCAAGCCGCCATCTGAATCCCCGTCAGGCAAAATGTCCCTGGTGGCCGAGACCGCTGCCAACACGGATAACAATCCTCTACCTGATGTCGAAGCACAGATGCGACGGGCGTTGGGACTGTATGGCGGGATGCGCCCGCGTGTGGACAATGACCGTGCCGAACAACCTGCTCGCATGATGGACCGTTTTGGACCCCAGGGGGGCAGTCAAGGGTTGCACCGCCGGCGTTTCGTCCAAGACGGGGAAATCCCGGTAACAGTCGTCCGCCGCGATCCTGCCGCCGACACCGCCAGCGCCCCGCAATCGAGCCGCCTGCAACGCACCGAAGCGGCGCTTGCCGCTGAAACAGCGGCCCGTGAACGGGCCGAACGGGCCTTGCACGATGCTCAGGCGCAAATCTCCGCGCTGCAAACCAAAATCGGACACGCGGAACTCGCCCGCACAGAAGCGGTGGATATTGCCCGCCGGGAACGCGAAGCTACCGCCCAATTGCGGGAATTCTCCGAAGGTTTCGAAGAGCAGCAGAGATCGGTGCAAGAACAGATCGATGCCGCGGAGCAGTCGAAGCGCTATGCGCAAGCTGCGCTCGCCGATGAGCGTCATGCCCGGAAGGCCGCCGAACGCGCCTTGCGCGACTTGACCGAACGCGCCGAAAGCGCTGAAGCGGCATTGCGGTTGCTGGAGCAGGGCGCCGAAGCGGACACGTCCGAAGAACATCGCCCCGTGGCGCTGCGCCCGTTACCTGCCCCCGCTGTCCGTCATAATGATGTGAAGATGCCCGCTCGTCGCGGCCGTCCGCCTGGATCGAAATCAGCCCTGAAGCCAGTGGCGCAGCCGGTGACCGAGGCGGAGCCGGTGAAGTGGTGGCTGATGCCGTCTGGGAAAGTGAAGACCCGCTGAGGGATGGTGCTTCGCTTTTCCGCCCTACGCCCGTCCGTGTGTCGTTACGCCTTCTTTGCCCAGCCTTTAGGGTCCTGTTGCCAATAGGCCAGGGTGTGGCCGGCGGCTTTGGCCGATGTCCAGCGTAAACGGGCGGCCGCGACTTCATTCTCCCGGTTGCCGTCGAACAGGTCGAAGACGCGGTCGAACTCTCCGACGCGCGCTGAATTGCCTCCTTCCACCAGGAACAGGAAGCGGGCGCCGTTGGGGGCCTCATCGTCGGTCGCCAGCCAGATCGGCTGCAAATCCGGATCGCCGTCTGCTTTGGTGCCATGCGGCAGCCAGTCCGGCTCCGGCGCTTGCCATAACGCCTTGTCCAGCGCCTTGACGCTGTCCTCGCTACCGCACAGCACCAGTGCGCGCTGGCCGGCGGCGACTGTGCGGGCCAGCAGCTGGGGCAGGGCTTGCCCCAGCGTGGTTCTCGTCAAATGGTAGAAACCGATTTCCGACATCCATGCGCGTTCCCTTGGGGCATCAGTCCTCGTAATGGTCCGCGACCAGACGATCCAGCATGCGCACGCCATAAGCGGTGGCGCCTTTCGGAATGGTCGGTGCATCTTTGCTGCTCCAGGCCATGCCGGCGATGTCGAGATGTGCCCAGGGCTTTTTGTTGACGAAGCGCTGGATGAACTGCGCGGCGGTAATTGACCCGCCAGGCCGCCCGCCGACGTTCTTCATGTCGGCGATGTCGGACTTGATCTGCTTATCGTAGTTGTCGTGCAGCGGCATGCGCCAGAGTTTCTCGCCGGTTGCTTCGCCGGCCTTGGTCAAACGCTCCGCCAACGAGTCGTTGTTGGAGAACAGCCCGCCGTATTCATGCCCGAGGCCGATGATGATCGCCCCGGTCAGAGTTGCCAGATTGACCATGAACTTGGGGTCGTATTTCTCCTGCGCGTACCAAAGCACATCGGCCAGCACCAGGCGGCCTTCCGCGTCGGTGTTGATCACCTCGATGGTCTGGCCGGAGTAGCTTTTCACCACGTCGCCGGGGCGTTGCGCGTTGCCGGAGGGCATGTTCTCCACCAGTCCCACCAGTCCGATGGCGTTGACCTTGGCTTTGCGACCCGCGAGCGCCGCCATCAGGCCGATCACCGCTCCGGCGCCGGCCATGTCCCACTTCATGTCCTCCATGCCGCCGGCCGGTTTGATGCTGATGCCGCCGGTGTCGAAGGTAACGCCCTTGCCGACGAAGACCACCGGTTTTTCGCTCGTCTTCTTGGCGCCCTGCCAATGCATGACCACCATGCGGGCTTCATTGACGCTGCCTTGCGCTACGCCCAACAACGCGCCGAAGCCGAGTTTCCCCATCTCCTTGGGGCCCAGCACTTCGACTTTCAGGCCGAGTTCGCTCAGCTTCTGGCAGCGGGAGGCCATTTCCGCGGGGTGCAACACGTTGGGCGGCTCGCTGACGAGATCGCGCGTGAGAAAAACGCCGTTGGCGACGCCCTTCAGCGGCTCGAAAGCCGATTTTGCCCTGGCGGGGTGGTCGGTCAGGACCGTCAGCACTGCCAGTTTCGACTTGTCTTCGTCCTTTTCCTTCGTGCGATAGCGGTCGAACCGGTAGCCGCGCAGCGCGGCGCCGAGCGCGACTTCGGCGGCTTGGCCGGGTTTGAGACTGTCGGCGGCGACCGCGACGGTGGTTTCGCGCGCGAGGGCGGAGGCGATGGCACCGCCGGCATCTTCCAGCGTGGTTTGCTTGACGTCGCCTTCCTTGCCCAGGCCGACGGCCAGCACCCGCGACAACCCGGCGCCGGGTGCCAGAATGACGCAGGTCTTGCCCTTGCCGCCCTTGAATTCCGCGACTTCCAGCGCGCGCGCGATGGCGCCGCCGGTGGCCTCGTCCGCCTGCTGCCAGAGGCCGTAGGGCTTCTCGTCCTCGTGGATCACCAGCACGAGGGCGCCGGATGTCGGCAAGGCTGACTTTGCGAACGCGATATCGAGCATGAACTGGGCCCCTCTGAATTCTTTGTCCCGACGGTTTTACCCGCGCGGACGGGGCTTTGCCATGCCCCGCCGTGTCGTTATTGACCGGCGCATGACGGAACTTCTGCGCGACGATGAAAGCGGGATCGCCCGAGCAGCGGGGTTGCTGCGGGAGGGAGCGCTGGTGGCCTTCGGGACGGAGACCGTTTACGGCCTTGGCGCCGACGCGACCAACGCGGCAGCGGTCGCGGGTATCTTCGCCGCGAAGGGGCGCCCGCGCTTCAACCCGCTGATTTGCCACTACGATTCCGCCGAGGCCGCTTTCCGCGATGTCATCGCCGATGATCGGGCTTTGGTGCTGGCGGCGGCGCTGTGGCCTGGGCCGCTGACCTTGGTGCTGCCCCGCAGGCCGGATTGTCCGATCGCGCTGTTGACGGGGGCGGGGTTGGACACCCAGGCCGTGCGGGTGCCGGCGCATGCTTCGGCGCTGGCATTGTTGCGTGCCGTGGGACGGCCGGTGGCGGCGCCCTCGGCCAATTTGTCAGGCCAGGTCAGCCCGACCACCGCCCAACATGTGCTGCGGGGCCTGGGCGGCCGCATCGCGGCGGTGCTGGACAGCGGGCCGTGTTCGGTCGGCGTCGAGTCGACCGTGCTGGACCTGAGCGGCCCCGACGCCGTGCTGCTACGCCCCGGTGGCGCGACGGTGGAGGCCATTGAGGCGCTGATCGGACCGGTTCTGCTCGGCTCAACGCCGGGGGCCGCGTTGCGCTCTCCGGGGATGCTGGCTTCTCACTACGCGCCGTCGCTGCCGGTGCGGCTGAACGCCGAGACGGTGACGGAAGATGAGGCGCTACTGGCATTCGGTCCCGCGTTGCCGGGCGCCGGGGCGGTGTTCCAGTTAAGCGAAACCAGCGATTTGACCGAGGCAGCCGCGCGTTTGTTCGAGGGGCTGCGGGTGCTGGATGGTGCGGGCATGCGAGGCATCGCGGCGATGCCAGTACCGTATGTGGGTTTGGGACTGGCAATCAACGACCGGCTGGAGCGCGCGGCGGCACCGAGAGAGGTTTGAACAAGCCCCGTTTCCCTGTCGTCTTCGTCACGGTTCGCCGACCCTTCTGCGTCGCGGCACGGTGGAGGCCGTGACGATCTCGCATCCTGTCAGTCCCGCCAAGACCGAGTGGTCTGTGACCTTCGTTCCGCGGATATCCAGCCGGCGCAGGCGGGTCAGGCCCGCCAGCGGTCGCAGGTCGCTGACCGGCGAATCGCCGATATCGAGGAACTCCAGCCGCTTCAGTCCCGCCAGCGGCGAAAGGTCGGACACCTTCGTGCTGGCCAGTTCCAGGCTGCGCAAGCGGTGCAATCCGGCGAGCGGCGCGATGTCGGCCAAGGGGGTGCCGCCGAGGTCCAGACGCTCCAGCATCGTCAGTTCGGCCAGTGGCGCGATGTCGGCGACCAAAGTGCCGGTCAGGTAGCAGCTTTCCAGCCCGGTCAGGCTGCGCAGGGGGAAGATGTCCTCGACCGCCGTGAACGACAGAATCAGGCTGCGCAGTTGGGTCAGCGCTGCCAGTGGGGCGATATTGGTGATGCGGGTCAGCTTCAGGTCCAGCTCGCGCAGGTCCGTCACCCCGGTCAGCGGCGTCAGGTCCGCGGCGCGGGTGCGGGTCAGCACCAGTGTTCGCAGCGCGGTCAGTCCGGCCAGAGGCCTTAGGTCCGACATCAGCGCCAGGCCCAGGCGCAGCACCGTCACGTTTGGAACGGCCTCGGGCGGCGGTGAAACACCGGCGAGGATCGCCCGCACGACGTCCTCCAACCCCGGATTGTTGGCTTCAAGCGCTGGCGTCACGCGTTGCCTCCCATCTTCCCCAAGCCATCTCTCTCGCGCACATTGCCCCCGCATGAAGCATCAGGAGGAAACCATGCTACGCATTCACGGCGCCGCGCGTTCCCGAGCCGTCCGCACCTTGTGGATGGCGGCCGAACTCGGGCTGTCTTACGGCCATAACGACATTCTGCCTCGTTCCCCCGGCACCCGCACCCCGGAATACCTGGCGCTGAACCCGAATGCCCGGGTGCCGACGATCGAGGACGACGGCTTCGTGCTGTCCGAATCCATGGCCATCAACATGTATCTGGCCAAGAAGCACAACAGCCCGCTGTATCCCAAGGACCTGCAAGGCGAGGCCCGCATGTGGCAGTGGAGCCTGTGGGAAACCGACCGGCTGGACCGCCAGATCACCACCTACGCCAACCACACCACCGCTTTGCCGGAGGCCCAGCGCGACAAGGCCACCGCCGACGCCGCCTGGGCGGAGATCGAGCCGGCGTTCGACGTGCTGAACGCCGCTTTGGGCAAGGCCCCCTGGCTGGCCGGCAGCGATTTCACCGTCGCCGATCTGAACGTGGCGGGCGCGTTGTTCCGCGGCCTGTCGATGGATCTCTCCCGTTGGCCGGCCATGGCTGCGTGGCTGTCCCGCTGCTGGGACCGCCCCGGCGCGAAAAAGGCCAAAGCGATGCGGGAGGGGTAGGGATCACCCCACCTCAAGCTTGCGGATAAACGCCGCCAGCGCGGGCGCCCATTTCGCGGCGTCCGCGCCGGAGGCCAAGTGCCCGTGCTGACTTTCCAGCTCGAAGTATTCGGCATCCACCCCGGCGGCGCGCAGGCCCGCGATGACGCCCGGCGCCAGCGTGGGCGGGAACAGCGCGTCGGTTGTGGATAGTACATACAGCACCGGCACGCGGATTTTCGCGTAGTCATGCACGATGTTGTACGTCTCCATGGCGCGGCCCAGGATAAACAGCGAGTTGGCGTCGAACGCATCGGCCCATCCGCTGGCAATGCGGTGCAGTTCCGCCGCTGCCTCGGATTTGTTGGGAAAACGCGCCGCCAGGCTGTCGGCCATGCCGTAGCGGGTGAGGGTGTCGATGCGCAGGCGGGTCATTGTTTCCTTCACCCCGCCGTTGTCGTAGTAGTCGCCATTGTTCCAGTTGTGGTCGGTCCCAAACCACTTCATCAACCCCTCGATACGGTCCGATTGCGGCGGCAGCGGGGACGTCACCACCGGCACGATGCCATCCATGAAATCGGGGAACGTCACCCCCCATTGGAATGCCTGGAACCCGCCGTAGGACGGGCCGACCACGGCGCGCAAATGCGTCACTCCCAAGTGTGTCAGCAAGCGGTGCTGCGCGGTGACGATGTCCGCCACGGTTATGGCCGGGAAGGTGGACCCGTACGGCTTCCCGGTCCGTGGATCGATGGACGCCGCGTTGGTCGACCCGTAGCTCGATCCCAGCATGTTGGAGCACACGACGAAGTACCGGTCGGTGTCGATCGGTGCCCCCGGCCCGACCAGGCTGCTCCACGCGCCCTCGGATGACGCGACCCCCGGCTCGATCATGCGTGGGCCGCTGGTGTAGCCGTGCGTTACCAGGATGGCGTTGCGGCCGTCCGAACCGCGCGTGCCCCGGGTGACGTAGCCGATTGTGACTTCCGGCAGGAACGCGCCGGATGCCAGGCGGAAATCGCGGAAGGTGAAGCTGGCGTGAGCGATGTCGGTCATCTCGGTTCTCCGGTTCGGTTGCCATAGCATGCCGTGCCGCACCTGCATTGCCTATGGGGGAGCAGCGTGCGATTCAGGCGCCGCACGCGCGAAAGGATGCATCGTATGATCGGACATTTGGGTTGGGGTCTGCCGGTCGCCGTGGCATTCCTTCTGAGCGCCGCCTCCGCTCGGGCGGACGGCCTGGTCGTTCCCATGAACCTTGCCATCCAGGCCGGGTCAGGTAACTCGATCGGGGACATCGCCATCAGCCAAAGCCCCGCTGGGATGGTCTTTAAGCTGAATCTGAAGGGTCTTCGGCCTGGTCCGCACGGGTTTCACGTGCATGAAAATGGCCAGTGCAGCCCGACCACGATGAACGGCATCGCGATACCGGCAGGTGCGGCCGGTAGTCATTTGGATAGCGACCACACGAACAAGCACGCGGGGCCGGAAGGCGACGGGCATGTCGGCGACCTGCCGCTGCTGGTCGTCGCCGACGACGGCACCGCGACGCAAAGCCTGACCGCGCCCCGGATCAAGGACATCGCCCAGCTCAAGGGCCACGCCGTGGTCATCCATGTGAACGGGGACAATTACAGCGATCAGCCCGCGGCGCTGGGCGGCGGCGGTGCCCGTTTTGCCTGCGGCGTGATCCAGTAGCGGGAGCCCAGCACGATGGAATTCGGTATCGCCCTGCCCACTGCCGCGGACTCCTGGAAGGTGGTCAAACGCGCGGAGGAGCTGGGGTTCCACCACGCCTGGTTCTACGACACGCAGATGCTGTGCGCCGATTGCTTCGTCGCGATGGGCGCGGCGGCGGTGCATACCTCGCGCATCCGGCTGGGGACGGGGGTGCTGATCCCGTCCAACCGCATCGCGCCGGTGACCGCCAACGGGTTCGCGTCGCTGAACCAACTGGCCCCGGGGCGGATCGATTTCGGGGTGGGCACCGGCTTCACCGGGCGGCGCACGATGGGGCTCGGCGCGATCAAGCTGGCCGACATGGCGGAATACATCCGCGTGGTGATGGCGCTGCTGCGTGGGGAGACCACTGAATTCGAGGTCGAGGGGCATCGCCAGAAGATCGCTTTCCTGAACCCCGAACTGAACCTGATCAACCTCAGGGACCCCGTCGGGCTGCACATCTCCGCCTATGGCCCACGTGCCCGGCGGCTGACGGCGCGCCTGGGTGCGGGTTGGCTCAATTTCGTGGGGGAGGTCGCGGGCGGCGTCGCGGCGATGACCGCGATGAAGGGGACTTGGGAGGAAGCCGGACGCCCTGTTGCGGACCTGACTGCCGTCGCTTTCGCGCTGGGCTGCGTGCTGGAGCCGGGCGAGCCGCTGGATTCAGATCGGGCGGTGGCGCAGGCGGGGCCTCGGGCGGCGGTGCTGCTGCATCGTGCGGCGGATGAGGCTTTGGCGGGGCTGCCGAATACGTCGCCGATCCCGGCATCCGTGGCGGCAGCCGTGGCGGGATATGTGGAATTGGCCCGTGGTTACGAACCGGCCGATGCGCGTTACCTGGAAAATCATCGCGGCCATCTGATGGCCGTGAAGCCGAAGGAGCGTCCTTTCGTCACGGCCGAGCTGATCCGCCAGACGACCTTCACCGGCACCGAACCCGATCTGCTGGACCGCATCGCCGCACTTCGCGACGCCGGCTATACCCAGTTTACCATCCAGCTGATCCCCGGCCAGGAACACGCCATTGAGGACTGGGGACGGCTGAAATCAAAATTCTGAACCCTACGCAGGAGGAAGAAAAAATGGCCGCACAACGCGGTGCCAAATAAGGCCGGGCGCATGCTCGCCAACAAGGAACTGGTGCCCTGCTGCTGGCCCGGATGGGTATCATGCCGTGCAATGTCCCAATTCTGTCATTCAATGTCGTTGCCGCCGATATTTATGGCCACATCGTCGCTCAATGCGGTTGGATAAAGGGCCGATATTTCGACCGCATGATTGCCGCTCATGCCATCGCGACCAATTCGGTCCTGGTCACCAACAATGTAAACGATTTCCAGGATATTCCCGGCCGGTGCTGGTGAATTGGATCACGGAGCACTGACCCTCGGCCGCAGTGCCAGCCCCGCCGCCGCCAGCATCAGCGTCATGCCCACCAGATCGCCCCAGTCCAGTTTTTCCCCGAATAACGTTGCCCCGATCGTTACCGCGATCACCGGGGAGATGAAGGCGTAGGTGCCCGGCTTGCTCGCGCCCCAATCGCGCACCAGCAGGAAATACATGGTGGTGGACAGCAGCGCGCCGGGGATCAGCAGATAGAGCCACGCAATGAAGGCTGGCCAACCCCAATGCAGGTGCATTGCCGCCCCCGCGCCGGGTTCCAGGATCAGCGACGCGGTCAGCAATATTCCGCCACCGATCAGGTTCGTCAGCCCGGCGAGCTGCACCGGTGCGATGGTGCGCATCAGGCCTCGGGTGAGAACCGACCCGAGGCAGTAGCATAGGCACGCGATCATGACGCTGCCCGCGCCGAATATCTCCCATCCGTCCAGCGTGCCGGCCAGCGCCGCCGGGCCGAACAGAGTCATGACCCCGACCACACCCATCCCGATGGCGCCAAGCTGGCGGGGGGAGAACCGCTCCTGCCCAAGGGCGACGGAGAAGCCGAGCAGGGCGATGGGGGTGAGGGCGGAGCTGATGACGGCCGCGAGGCCGGCGGTAATGTGCTTCAGGCCGTATAGCTGGATGATCTGGTTCAGGGTGATGATCAGCACCGAGACCCCGATCAGCCGAGGCCACAGCCGGGGCGGCGGTCGGACGCGCTCCCCCCGCCAGCGGAGGAAACCCAGCAGTACGACGCCGGCGATGAGCCAGCGCAATCCCGCGAACACACCCGGCGGCACGGTGGCGATGCCCACCTTCATCGCCAGCCAGGTCGTGCCCCAGACGAAGCAGATGAACAGGAACATCGCCTGGTTACGGGCGTGGGGGGAGAGCACTCAGGTCCCGATGTGATCTGCCAGATCGGCGGCGGTGAACAACTCCGCGAAGCTATCGGGGATAACAGGCAGCATTGTGGCGTTCCAGGCGTCCCATGCGGCGGTCATGCGGGTGTAAACGTCGGGGAGGCGGGCTTTCAGGTTGGCGCGTTCCCTCGGGTCCTGGACGACGTCGAACAGGAAGGTGTTGTTGCGCAATTTCAGATATTTGTATGGGCCGTCCCGCATGGCCGCCTGCTCGTTGGCTTTGTAGCGCCAGAACAGGGTCCTTGGCGTTCCCGGTCCGCCGGTCAGGACCGGCAGCAGGCTGATGCCGTCGGAGGGATACGCCGGGTCGGGTCCGGTGCCGGCGGCGTCCAGCAGGGTGGGCAGCCAATCCATCGTTGCCATCACCTGGTCGCAGGTGGTGCTGGCGCGCAGCCTCGCCGGCCAGCACATGACGGAGGGGATGCGCAGCCCGCCCTCCAGCAACTCGGTTTTGACACCGGAAAACGGCCAGGTGTCGGAGAAGCGCTCGCCGCCGTTGTCGCTGGTGAAAATGACGATGGTGTTGTCCGACTGGCCGTTCGCGTCCAGTGCCTGCAGCACGCGGCCGATCTGGGTGTCCATTGCCTGCACCATGCGTGCGTAGGTGCGCATGCTGCCGCCGTCGTAGTGCCGCAAATTGCCGCCGCGCAGGCGTTCCGACTCTGGCTCGTCGCCATGCGCCACCCAGGGCCAGTGGGGGGCGTTGAAGTGGAGGCTGAGCAGAAAAGGCTTTTCGTCCGTCGCGGCCCTGCTGACCACCTCCACCGCTCGGTCGCCCAGCAGGTCGGTCATGTAGCCGGTCTGCTCGACCGTCGCGTCGCCGTCCCAGAGGTCCGGGGCGCCGCGCGAGTTCAAATGGGTGAAGTAATCGATGGCCCCGGAGCGAATGCCCCAAAACCGGTCGTAACCGCTTTTCAGCGGGCCAAACGACGGCAGCACCCCCAAATGCCACTTGCCGATCAGGGCGGTGGAATACCCATGCGCGCGCAACAGGGAGGGCAAGGTCGGGTGCTCCGGCGGCAGGCCGATGTGGGTCTTACCGGCCAGCGGCTCCTCCAAACCCAGGGGCAGCCGGTATTGGTAGCGGCCGGTGATCAGCGCCAGCCGCGTCGCGGAGCACACCGCCGAGTTGGCATAAGCCTGGGTAAACCGCACCCCGCGTTCGGCGATTCGGTCGATGTTGGGGGTCGCGTATTCCCGCCGCCCGTAGCAGGACAGGTCCGCATAGCCGAGGTCGTCGGCCAGGATGAAGACAATATTGGGCTTATTCGGCATGGCGCGATGCTCCCCGGTCGCGGCCATAGAACCACGAATCTTGCAGCACCGGGAAATGTGGTAAGTCCGAGTCCATGAAGCTCTGCGTCGTGACTCCCTATTTCGAGACCAATGAGGACTGGATCCGTCAGGCCCACGCCAGTGTGCGCGGGCAGACCATCGAGGCCCACCACATCCTGGTTTGCGATGGCTCCCGTCCCGCCCAACTGGCGGATTTCCGAGGCACCCACATCGTGCTGCAGCGCAACTACAAGGATTATGGCAACACGCCACGGCTGATCGGCTGCTATCAGGCGATGGCGATGGAGGCCGATGCCATCGCCTTCCTCGATTCGGATAATTGGTACTACCCGGAGCATCTGGCGGGGCTGCTGAAATGCGCGGTGGATAACAAGCTGGATGCGGTTTCATCCGCGCGCATGCTGCACCGCCTGGACGGGTCGGTGATGCGCAAATGCCCGACGGTGGATGGGCGGGCCTATATCGACACGAGCTGCTTGCTGGTGATGAAACCCGCGTTCCGTCACATGATCGCCTGGACGCTGCTACCGCAGGACGTGGCGGCGGTCATGGACCAGATCGTCTGGAAGCACATGCTGGAAGGCGGTGCTCGGCTTGGGTTCCTGGACCAGCCGACGGTCGCATACCGGACCCGCCATGCCATTCATTACGAGCAGGCCGGGGAACCGGTGCCGCCGGAAGCGGTGAAGCGCAGCGATATGCATGGGGAGCGGTATCACTGACGATCGACGAACGCGTCGATCGGGGCCGATAGCGGCGTGGCAGGATCCTCGGCGAAGGCGTAGCGGGCGCGGACGATTGGTTTGTCGATTCGGATAAGCGCGGCAAGGTCTATGGGCGTGGCTGACACCACGAGGTCCGCGTCGCTCGCCGCGATGGTTTCCGCCATGCCGTTTAGTTGGGCTGCGTCGTAGCCAATGGCGGGCAGCACGGCCCCGATGTGGGGGTAAGTTTCGAACACCCATTTTAGTGCTGGGGCGGCGAACGGCCGCGGGTCGATCAATGCTGCCGCGCCCGCCGCTTGGGCCGCGACGGTGCCGGCGCCGTATGCCATGCCGCCGTGCGTCAAAGTGGGGCCGTCCTCGATGGCCAGCACACGTTTGCCGCGCACCGCACCGGGGTTGTCCAGGATCACCGGGGAGAGGCCGCGCAGGATGGGCGCAGTTGGGTTGACGGCGCGTAGGCGGTGTTCGAGGGCGGCGATAGCCTCGGGCGTGGCGGCGTCGGTTTTGCTGAGGAGCAAAATATCGGCCATGCGGGCCACGGTTTCGCCGGGGTGGTGGGTGTCCACCTGATCGGGGCGCAGGGCGTCGGCGACGGCAATCGTCAGGTCGGGGTGGATGAACGGAAAGTCGTTGTTGCCGCCGTCCCAGATCAGGATGTCAGCCTCTTGCGCCGCCGCTTCCGCGATGGCGGCGTAGTCGACTCCGGCGAACACGACGGTGCCGGCGGCGATGTGGGGTTCGTACTCCTCGCGTTCCTCGATGGTGCAGTGGGCTTCGGTCAGGTCGGACAGGGAGGCGAAGCGCTGCACGCGTTCCAGCGCCAGGTTGCCGTAGGGCATGGGATGCCGGATCACCGCTGTTTTGTGTCCCTTGTCTCGGATATGGGTGGCCAGCCAGCGGGAGACGGGGGATTTACCGCTGCCGGTGCGCAGGCCGCACACCGCGATGACCGGTTTTGCGGCTTTGATCATGGTGCTGTCCGGCCCCAGCAGGCGAAAATCGGTACCCGCCGCGAGGGCGCGCGATGCCAGATGCATCACCGCCGCGTGCGGCAGGTCGCTGTAGGCGAAGACAACTTCGTCTATGCCGTGTTGGCGGCAGAGAGCTTCCAGGTGCGCCTCCGGCTCGATCGGAATGCCCTGGGGGTAGCGCGGCCCAGCGAGTTCGGGCGGGAAGCGGCGGTCGGCGATGCCCGGGATTTGCGCGGCGGTAAACGCGACGACGCGTGTCGTGGGGTCGTCGCGGTAGACATGGATAAAATTGTGAAAATCCCGCCCGGCGGCGCCGAGGATCAGGACTTTGCGCTCAGATGCAGTGGGTTTGGAGAGGCGGGAAACCATTGAACTCCACCGAGGCATAGCTGGCGGTGTAGGCGCCGGCGGTGAGGAAATCGACGGTGTCGCCGATTTGCAGGTCGAGCGGCAGCGGGGTGGGCGTGCGGTCGTAGATAATGTCGGTGCTGTCGCAGGTGGGGCCGGCCAGCACCACCGGTTCGGCGGGGCCGGCGCGGCCGGGCGTGCGGATGGGGTAGTGGATGGCCTCATTCTGGGTCTCGGCGAGGCCGTTGTAGCGGCCGGCGTCGAGATACACCCAGCGGCGGGAGTCGTGTTGGGAGATCAGCAGGACGGTACTGCGCAGGAGGCCGGCGTCGCCGGTGAGGTGGCGGCCGGGTTCGATCATCAGCTCCGGTTGGGTGGTGCCGAACTGGGTGCGGAGCGCTTTTTCGATGGTTTGGATGTACTGGTCCAGCGTCGGGATCGGCGTGCGATACTGCGCCGGCAACCCGCCGCCGAGGTTCAGCAGTTCCAGAGCGAGACCCTGACCGGCGCAGGTTCGGAACACTGTGGCGGCGTGGGCGATGGCGTGCGTCCATGCCTCCGGGTCGGTTTGCTGCGACCCCACATGGAAGGATACGCCGATGGGTCTCAGGCCTTTTGCTCGGGCTTGCAGCAGAAGGTCGGAGGCTATCGCGGGGGCGCAGCCGAATTTGCGGCTGAGCGGCCAGTCCGCTTTGCCGCCATGCACGGCGATGCGGCAGAACACGCGCTGGCCTGGCGCGGCGCTGGCAATCTTGTCCAGCTCGGCTTCGCAGTCGAAGGCATAGAGGCCGATGCCCTGGGCGTGCGCGGCGGCGATGGTGGTTTCGGGCTTGATGGTGTTGCCGAAGCAGAAACGGTCCGGGGCGATGCCGAGGTCGAGGCACCGCGCAATCTCCCCGGCGCTGGCGAGGTCGAAGTTGGCGCCCTCGGCGGCCAGGGCGGCAATGACGGGGGCAGCGGGGTTGGCTTTGACGGCATAGTAGACGCGGGTCTGGGGCAGGGCGTCGCGCAGGGCGCGGTAGCGCTGGCGGACGGTTTCGAGGTCGACGATCAGGCACGGGGAGGCGGGCACGTGATGTGCGAGGTAGGCGTCGATCCGTGCGATGGTGGCCAGGTTGGGCAGCATCATGAACTTGTAGCCCAGTTAGGAGTGTGGTGCACTGACCTGGGTCGGTGGAAGTAGGCCGGTTATGCCGGTATTGGGAGCGCACGCGAATGAAGCTTCGCTCTCCGCGTCAGGCCTCAGGTCGCCGCAGTGGGCCGAACCACCAGAGCCCAACCGCGATCTGCGCGACGATCGCGAGGATGCCGTTGATCAGTAGCGCATCGCGCACGCCGACGAGGCTCAAGGACAATCCCGTTGCCAGACTGCCGAACGAGGCACCACCGCGCATGGCCACCATATAGAGACTAATAGTCTGCCCGCGCAGCGTCGTCGGTGCGGTCGATTGCAACAAGGTATTCACGCTTGTATTGCTGATGGTCATCAAGGCGCCGGCGAACCCCAGCAGCACCGGCAATACCCAAAACCACTGATTGAGCGCGGCGAATATCAATATCGACCCGTAGCCCCGAGCACACCACGAACTGATGCGTCTTGGGTCGATGTGGCCGGCAATACCAAGCAACCCGACCGCGCCAAGCAACCCGCCCAAACCGAAAGCACCAATCGACGCGCTAAAGTCATTTACACCGCCATGCAACATATTTGTTACGATAACTGGGCAAAAAACAACAATGGGCGTGCACAGCATGCTTGTGATGAGCATCGTCAGAAGTCCACCCCGAAGATCCGGGTTACGGATAATGTCCCGTAGGCCGGAGAAGAGGTAATCCCGTTCGGTAAATTCATCGTCCGGCGCTGGTGGCCTCCCTCGCGGCAATATCCACAATGCTACCCAGATGAATGGCAGGTAGGACAAGGCGTTTAGCGCGAAACAACCCACCGCGCCGACGCTCGCCAATACGATGCCGGCCAGAGCAGGCCCCAAAACACGCGAGAGATTGAACTGCGTCGCATTCAGCGCGAGAGCGGAGGGAATTTGATCGCGTTCGACGATCGATGGGATAATCGTCTGAAATGACGGCATGGACAGCGCATCTGTCACACCCACAACCATTGAAAGGACGATGACGATCCACGGTTGGACCCATCCGGTGATCAGCAGCACGACCAGCAGCGACGGGCACAGCATCTGAATCGTTTGGCATGTCGCGATTATATGGCGACGGTCCGCGCGATCGGCCAGCACGCCACCCAACAGCGTCAACACGCCTATGGGCGCCGCCATCGCGAATGAATCGAGGCCAATGAGGAACGACGATGCGCCGAGGCTCAGCAACAGCCATGGTTCCGCTATCTGTTGCGTCCATGTCCCGATATTTGAAAGCAGAGTGGCGAAAAAGAATGTTCCGAAGCGGCGTGTGCGCAGGAGATGAAGTGAGTCAGCCAGCGTGATCCCAGACATTTCTGGATCATCGCTCCGATCCTCATCGCGGCCATCGGACTCAATTTGCTTCACCTGAACCTCGACGGCCAGCGGGCGTTCGATCGGGCCCGACATTCCCCAGATTGCCGGGTGATCCCCGCGTTTCCAAGGCAGCTCAAACGCCAATGTAGGCACGTTGCCATGGTTGCGTCGATGAAGAGCCCGTCAGCCTCGGCCTACTCCCCAGCCCTCGGCACTGCCGCCCGCCGCCCCGTCAGATCGTCGCCCGCCGAACGCGGCATCAGCAGCGCCACCGGCGCCGCCACGGTCGTGAGCAGCCCCACCACCAGGAACGCGATGCTGAAATCCATCGGCGTCGGCACCGCGTGGCCGGAGAAGCCGCCGGCCACCGCCAGCGACATCGCCCCGGCGGAAACCCCGATCGTCGCCGCCAGCTGCTGGCCGGCGGTGTACAGGCTGGTCGCCGCGCTCATACGCGGCCGTGGCACGTCGCCGTACGCCAGCGTATTGTAAGCGGTAAACTGCAACGACCGCATCAAGCCGCCGATCAGCAGCACCCCGTAAATCGCCGCTGCCGGCCAAGTGGGTCGGAAGGCGGCGCACATCGACAGCATCACACCAGAAAAAAGTCCATTCCAAATAAGCGTGTCGCGGAACCCGAACAGCCGCAGCGCCCGTTGCGTCGCCGGCTTCATCACCAAAGCGCCGGCGGAGCTGGCGAAGGTGATCAGCCCGCTCTCCACCGCCGCTTTGCCGAATCCCACTTGCAGCATCATCGGCAGCAGGAAGGGGATGGCGCCGATGCCGGTGCGGAACAGCATCATGGCGCCGAACGCCACCCCGAAGCACGGCAGTTTCAGCAACGTGAAATCCAGCACGGGCTCCGTCGTCCGGCGGGCATGCCACACGTACAGCAGCGCCGCCGACAGGCCCACCGTCAGCATCGTCTTCGTCGCCCACATAGGGACCACGCCACGGCCCAAAGTCTCCAGCCCGAACATCAGCCCGGTCAGCGCGATGCCGGTCAGAAACAGCCCGCGCAGATCAAACCGGCCGCGCGGGGGTTCGCGCACATCCTCGATGAACATCGTCACCAGGACAAAACCCAGGATGCCGATGGGGATGTTGATGTTGAAAATCCACCGCCAGTTGAAATAGGTGACGATGAAGCCCCCCAGCGGCGGCCCGACGACGGGTCCGAGCAGGGCAGGGGTCGTGAGCCACGCCATGGCGGCAACGAGCTCGGTTTTGGCGGCGGTGCGTAACAGCAGCAGGCGCCCGACGGGGACCATCATGGCTCCGCCGAGGCCTTGCAGGATGCGGGCGCAGACCAGGAACGCCAGGCTCTGCGACTGGCCGCACAGGACCGAGCCGATGGTGAACACCACGATGGCGATGCGGAACACGTTGCGCGCCCCGTAGCGGTCGGCGACCCAGCCGCTGGCGGGGATGAACACCGCGAGGCTCAACAGGTAAGAAGTCAGCGCTACGCTCATGTGCTGCGGGTCGTAGCCGAACACCTTGGCCATGGTGGGCAGCGCGGTGGCGATCACCGTGGAGTCCAGGTTCTGCATGAACATGGCCGTGGCGACGATCATCGCCGTGATGCGGGTGCGGCGGGTGGTGGCGTTGGGGGAGCGTGGGGCCTCGGACATTCCCCCAGTGTCGCAACTGGGCGTTCGGCGGGGAAGCCCCTATCGTTCCGGTGAGACGGAGGACCGACGCATGCACATCGAAACCCTGTTGCCCCTGGGCAAGGTCGATCCCGGCCTGCGCGCGCCCGACATGCCCTTGGACATTGGCAAGGTGTTCGACGATGCGCGCGAACTGGAGCGCCTGGGCTACGACGGGCTGGCGATCGAGGAGTGCAAGGAAGACCCCTACATCGTCGGCGCTTTGGCGGCTCAGGCCACGACTCGGTTGAAGATCGCCACCGCCGTGGCCATCGCGTTTCCCCGCAGCCCCACCTCCACCGCCATGTCGGCCTGGACCTTGCAGCGCCTGTCAGGGGGCCGGTTCACGCTGGGTCTCGGCACCCAGGTGAAGGCGCATATCGAGCGGCGCTACGGCATGGCGTGGTCACCTGCCGGCCCGAGGATTCGCGATTATGTGGGCGCCGTGCGGGCGGTGTGGGACTGCTGGCAGAACGGCACGCGGCTGGAATTCTCCAGCCCGCACTACCGCCTGAGCCTGATGGTGCCGCTGTTCGACCCCGGTCCCATCGCGCATCCGGATATCCCCATCCATCTCGCGGCCGTGAACCCCATCATGAGCCGCATCGCCGGGGAGTGTGCCGACGGCATGCGCCCGCACCCCGTCTGCACGGCGGAATACATCGAGAAGGTGATGCTCCCCGCCGCTCGGCTCGGCGCGGCGAAAACGGGGCGCAATCCGGAGAAATTCGCCGTCGCCATCAAGCCGCTGATCGCCACCGCTCGGACGGACGAGGACCTGGAAAAGCGCATCCGCGATATCCGCGCCCGCGTGGCGTTCTACTGCTCCACCCCCAGCTACCGCGCCGCCTTCGAGTTCCACGGCCTGGGCGATCTGGCCAAACGCATGAGCGTGCTGTCGCG
Organism: uncultured Acetobacteraceae bacterium; assembly: GCA_903924985.1. Lineage (GTDB taxonomy): Bacteria > Pseudomonadota > Alphaproteobacteria > Acetobacterales > Acetobacteraceae > Rhodopila. Next base: position 372 of record CAIYDT010000050.1, on the reverse strand, counting down.
CGAGCAGCGGTGGGAGGAAATGCCCGGCATGATCGACGATGAGGTGTTGAACCTCTACGCCACCATCGGCAAATTCGCCGAGATCGGCCGCAAGCTGCATGACCGCTACGCCCATGTGGTGACGCACGCGGAATTCAGCATCCCCATCGCAGGGGACGCGGACCGGGAGACTTTGGCTGGGCTGATCCGGGACCTGAAGACGGGCTACGCGGCGGCGTAAAAGGAAGGCTCTTATACCAACCGCCCTAACCACTGACACACGCCCAGAGCCTCATTCCGATTGAGCGTATGCGTCCTGGGTCGTTGACCAGAAACTCCCATGCCTTCCGGCAGGCCTCGACGATCTCTTCATAGCTATCCCAGACCAAATTG
>CAIYDT010000049.1 GCA_903924985.1 uncultured Acetobacteraceae bacterium | reverse complement strand
TAATAGGGGTAGCCAGCGGCCTGCTTGGCCAGCGGGGTGAAGGTCCGATAGCGGCCCTGGGCGCGGATGGAATCCAGCGACTGGCGACAAAAGGCGTGGAAAGCGTTCATGCTCAGGCACTTTCTCCGAGGGGAGGGCGGCGGATATGACACATCCGCTCTCAGCCTCCTTGTCACGGCCATAAGGCAAACGTTCATTGACGCAAATCAAGGTTAGCTGAGTCCAAACCGTAATGGGAGCGGTTCAGCGGCTACCGGACTATTAAATTTCAGCAAGCTAAGCCTGCAAACCGGACGCGATCACACCGGTTCCGCCGCCATCGCGGTCGCGAGAGGTGCGCCCAATCGGATGTCGCACGAACCACGAAATCCCCGGAAGACATGAAGCTTCCAGTGCTTGCCGTCCGGATCGGGCCGGCCCCTCCGAGATCCAAGGGATCGGCTGACCCCGATGTGAGGCAAGGGTACCACACTGTGATCGATATCCAAGTGATCGATATCATCGATCGACCGAATGTTGACGTGGATCAAGGTGACGAACCTGTCGCGCCTTAGGTTAACCGCATCTTCCTGACCCCCGGGGGGGCGCCGGGGACCAGATTCTCCGCATCTCCCCAACGGGCCGCCGTTGGAGTCTAATTCGTTATGAAATTCGACCAGGTACCGCGGTCATGCTGATCCCGCTGAAACTGGTTCGGGATGAACCGCTCCAACAGCAGTTGTTCGAGCAACTACGCGATCTCATTCTGGCCGGCCGACTCGCGTCCGGCACGCGCATGCCCTCCACCCGCATGCTGGCCGATCAGTTCGCGGTCTCCCGCATCACGGTTCTGCTGACGTACGAACGCCTGATCGCCGAAGGCTTGCTGGAGACGCTGCCGGCCGTTGGCACGTTCGTCAGGCAACCGGCGCAGTGCGATTCTCCGGCTAAGACAGACTCGGTGCCCCACCTCGGGCACCAACCGCCTCCCGAACGTGAGATAGGGCGGCCGGACCCGGCCGAGTTCCCCGCCCAGCGCTGGCGCACGCTGATTCGCGGCGTACTGGACCGGTTAGGTGCCAACCTGGGGACAGATCGCCCGGATGGGCATCCCGAACTGCGACGGGCAATCGCCAACTGGTTGTCGACGTCGCGTGGGCTCACCGCCAGCCCCGAGCAGATTATACTGACCGCATGCCGGCAACAGGCGCTCTATCTGGCTGCGCATTTGCTGGTCCGGCCCGGGCAGCACGCGGTCGTCGAAGATCCCTGCGACCGGCGGGTCGAATCGATCCTGACACGCGCCTCGGCGACACTGACCCGCGTGCCGGTCGATGCCGATGGGCTGCGGACCGATTTGCTGCCGGCCGGTGGCGCCGCCCTGATCTACGTCACACCGGAACACCAATGTCCCCTTGGGACTGTCATGAGCCTCGACCGCCGGCAGGCCCTGCTGGACTGGGCAGTCCTGGAAGACGTCACCATCGTCGAGGACGATTGCGACGGTGAGCTGCGCTACGGCCGAATGGATGTGCCGCCCCTGATGAGCCTGGACCGCGAGGAGCGGGTCATCCACGCCGGTTGCTTCGCCGCCGCGCTCGGCCCCGGCGTTATGTTGGGCTACCTCGTCGTGCCCCCCCGGCTGGTCGCGGCGGCGTTGACCGCCCGGCGCTTGATCGATGGGCGTGCGGGTTGGCTGGAGGAAGCCGCGCTCGCCGAGTTCCTCGACTCGGGCGCCTACGCGCTGCACCTGCACCGGCTGCGCAAGGTGTATCTCACACGCCGGGACACCTTGATCGGTGCCCTCCGGCAGCACTTCGGCGAGTCGACCGAGGTGAGCGGGGCGGAAGCCGGGCTGTATCTGACATGGAGCCTACCAGCCAATATCGGTCCAGCCGCGATGGTCGCCGATGTGGCACGGCGGTCCGGCCTCGACGCAGTACCAGTCGCGTGGTCGCCGGCCAGGATTGGCCACCCAACGGTGCTGCTGGGTTTCGGCTTGCCGGCGGACCGCAAAATCGCCTCCGCGGTCGGGCGCATGGCCGCGAGCCTCGCCGCTGGGACTACCGGCGTAGCGTTGTCCGCGGACTAAACCGGACTCCCGCCATGTACCCAAGATCCCGGTTTACGGCACCCTTCCATAGCGTCATGAGCGTCTTTGCCCCCATCGCGAGGTGGGGCGGACTGCGCGCCGCTTCTTCGGCCGGGTGGCATGATGCTGCAATCCGTACCAGGACAGTCCGGTTCGGTACACTGGTATCATTAAATTCCGGCAATCTGGGACTAACCGGCGGCTGGGCGATCGGGAACCATGCGAACGTTCCTGACACGGAGCCGCATCAGACCGTGCCGAACGCCGGCGCCCCGCCGGGCGACGTTCGGGCGACCCGACTGAAGCCGCGGAGAATATCGAGAATATGCCCAAACACATCTCTCGCCTTCTCGTCCTGATGGTGCTGTTCGGCGCTGTCGCATACGGAGCCAAGCAGTATTTCACCGTGAGTTCATACTATGCGTATGGCCACTATCGCGGCGATTCCGTGGCGCAGATGGCATCCCAAAAACCGAAGCTCATGGGTACCGCTTATTGTGCGCAATGCCATGTGGCACAAAGCACCGCTTGGACCGGCGGCGTGCACAACAACCCAGCCCAGGGCAAGGCGGTGAAGTGCGAAGTTTGCCATGGACCGGCGGGCGGGCGGGACGCGGTCGGTCCATTCGAAATCGCTTCGACCGGCCCGACCCACCCGATCAACGTCAAGATGCTGATCCCGACCGACACAGCACGGCTATGCACAAACTGCCATGAGCGGATCGCGGGCAGACCGGCGCAGCAGCCGCAGATTGTCATCGCGGACCATGCCGGAACCCTGCAATGCACGACATGCCACGATCCTCACTCGCCAAGGACGATCGCCGGCTCCGTGGTCGCGGGTGCGGTGGCGGGCGATGCGGCGGCGGGTCAGGCGATGGCCGCCGCCTGCGCGGCCTGCCATTCCGCGCCCTACAAGATGGGCCCAAGCCTTGCCGGACAAAATGCCGCCTATCTGGCCGATGCCATCGCGGCCTACAAGGCCGGCACCCGCGACAATCCAGTGATGCGCGCGATGGTGCAGAGCCTCAGCGACGCCAATATCCGCGACGTGTCCGCCTATTTCGCGGCTCAGGCTTGCCGGTCCGCAGAGAGCAACGAGACCGGCGGGACGGACAAGGCGGTGGCTACCGGTGCGAACTGCATTGTCTGCCATGGTACCAACGGCGTCGCACGCCAGCCGGCTTGGCCAAATCTTGGCGGCCAGTCCAAGGATTACCTGGTGTCGGCGCTGAAATCCTACCGTGACGGCGGCCACAAGAACCCGCAGATGTCGGCAATAACGAAGGATCTGCGCGACCCGGATATCGCGACACTGGCTACGTATTTCGCGGGAGTAGGCTGCAAATGACCCGGGAGCGACGGATGACAACAGAAAAACAGGTCGTGAAAAAAAACGACGACTCCGCGGCTCCGTCCCCGGGACGCCGGAATTTCATGAGCATGCTTGGCGCGGCCATCGGGTCGGGTGCGGCGGCGGTTGCCACCGTGGCGGCCGCCGATGTGCTCACGCGCGAAGCCTCGGCGGCGACAGCGGCGGCAAAACCCGCAATCCCAGGCTACGATTGGAGCCAGCATCATTGGGGATACGGCGTGGATGCCACGAAGTGCATCGGCTGCCTGCGCTGCGTCGAGGCGTGCAAGACGGAGAACGAAGTCGCCGGCGACGCGCATCATTTCCGCACCTGGGTCGAACGTTACGTTTATCTCGAAGGCGAGGACAAGCCCCGCATCGATAGCCATGCCGACCCAGTGAACATCGCGGCCTCGGGTTCGGAAAAGGAATACCGCTTCGCCAACCGCTACAAGGATGCGAAGGTCGAGAAATCGTTCTTCGTCCCGAAACTATGCAACCATTGTACCCATCCAGCCTGCGTTCAGGTGTGCCCCACCGGAGCGACATACAAAACCGACGACGGAGCGGTGCTGATCGATCATACCTATTGCATCGGGTGCCAGTACTGCGTGCAAGCCTGCCCGTACGGCGCGCGCTTCTTCATTGCGGAAAAGCGTGTCACGGACAAATGTACTTGGTGCTACCACAGAATTACCAAGGGATTGCAGCCCGCGTGCGTCGAGGTCTGCCCGGTCAGCGCTCGGATTTTCGGCGACCTGAACGATAAAGAAAGCCCGGTCAGTCGCTTCATCAAGGAAAACCGCGTGCAGGTGCTCAAGCGGGAGACCGGCAACGCGCCGAACGTCTTCTACGTGGGCCTCGACAAGGAGGTGGTTTGATGCATCCGTTATTTGAAACCATGCCTTACACCGGCTACGTCTATCCCAATGAGACGGTCCTGCCCTGGTCCCTGCTCATCGTGGTTTACCCTTACCTCACGGGGCTGGTAGCCGGCTCCTTCACCGTGTCGAGCCTCTATCAGGTGTTCGGCTTCGAGCGGCTCCGCCCGGTCGCGCATTTCGCCCTGCTCTCCTCCCTCTGTCTGATGATCTTCGTGCCCAGTCCGCTGCTGCTGCACCTCGGCCACCCGGAGCGCGCCTTCAACGCGGTGCTGACACCGCACACGACGTCGGCCATGGCGATGTTCGGCTACGTTGCTGGATTCTACATCATCCTGCTGATGCTCGAGTGCTGGTTCGTATTCCGCCCCTACATCGTGGAGCAGGCACAAGCCCGGAACGATCTTCTTGGGCAGATATTTCGTGTGGCGTCGCTCGGATCGTACGACCTGTCCGAGAAGGCGATGCGCTACGACCGCAAATGGATCCTGGCGTTGGCCATCATCGGCATACCCGGCGCGCACGGCTTGCACGGCTATGTCGGATTCGTCTTCGGCTCGCTGAAATCGCGCGAATGGTGGTCGTCCGATTTGATGCCGGTCATCTTTCTGTTCTCGGCGATCATCTCCGGTACGGCGCTACAGATTTTGATTTATATCGTCTGCTGCCAGTTGCGGCGCGTGCGTGTGGATATCGCCTGCCTCAAGGTCATGGCCTACGCGATGTGGGGCTTCCTGATGTTCGCCCTGCTTCTGGAAGGGGTGGAATTCGGCGCGCTCGTCTATCGCGGACGCGAGGGGATCGAGATGATTATGGCCTTCGTCAACGGGCCGCTGATCGTCCCCTTCTTCATCCTGCAATTCGGCGTCGGGGCGGTGACGCCTCTGATGATCCTGTCGTACCTGTTCTGGCGTGGCACGACCGGGAAGCCGCTGGTGGCAATGATTGCGCTCAGCGCGCTGCTGGTTATGTTCTCGGTGCTGATGATGCGCTTCAACGTGGTCATTGGCGGGCAGGAAATCTCGAAGACGGGTGCTGGCCTGCTTAGATTCACGCCCGAATGGTTCGGTGAGGACGGCATCCTGATCGCAGCCGCCGTTCTGGCCGCGCCAATGATCCTGCTGGCCGTGGTGGTTCAGTTTCTGCCGCCCTGGCACGATCCCGAGGAAGCATGATGTTCGCCGGATCGCAGGACCATCGGTATTCGGGATCGGTGCCGCCGCATGCGTCAGTCGCAACGGGCATCGTTCCCTGGCCATTGAAGCGGCGATCCGATATCGTGGCGAAACCGCATACCCAGCAATGGCCGGTATCGGCGAGAGCGGCCAGAACCGGAAGCGGCCAGGATAGGTCCGTGAACAAGCAGCAACAGGGCATCATGCAAGACCAAAACGACAGGAATGGCCGCACCGGCCGTGCCGCGGGCGTGCGGGCAGCGGCCGGGTGGCCCCGCGCGGGTCGCGTCGCATTGTTGGCGGGCGCGCTGGCGGCGATGGCCTGTTTGGGCGGCGCTGGGCGCGCCTCGGCGCAACCGCCGATGCCTCCGGCGGCCGCCGACGATTTGCGCCCCATCTACGCTACCGCGCTCGACGTCGCTGACGGTAGGCGCCTCGCCGAAGCCTCCTGCGCACGGTGCCACGGCCCGGACGGCATCAGTTCTACCCCCGGCGTGCCGCATCTGGCCGGGCAGCGCGCCGCGTACTTGTATCGTGAACTGCGAGCATATCAGTCGGGTGCACGCGGCGACGATAATATGAATGGCATGGTCAAGTTCCTGAGCAGCGACGCTTTGGTCCAGGTTTCTGCCTTCTATGCCAGTCTCGATCCGCCGCAACCGGCCGGCAACGCACCCGCCGTCCCAGCCGCACCGGATCCGGCCGAAGCGGGGAAGGCGGCCGCCGCTGCCTGTGCCGGTTGCCATGGTGAGGACGGGGTCAGCAAAACTCCCGGAATCCCAAACCTCACCGGGTTGGAGCCGCAATACCTCGTGGCGGCGATGAAGGCGTACAAGAGCGGTCAGCGCAAAAGTGACGTTATGAAGGCGATGCTGGCGACGGTCGACGGCGCCCGGCTCGATAACATCGCACTCCATTACGCACTGCAAAAGCCAGACCGGGCGCAGACGCCGGCGCAAGGCGATGCGGCGGCGGGCAAAGCGGCTGCCACGGCCTGTGCCGGGTGTCACGGCGCGCAAGGCGTCAGCGGCAACCCGGCGTCGCCGAGCCTCGCGGGGCAGGATGCACAGGCGCTGACGGCCGCGTTGCATGCCTACAAGGACGGATCGCGCGACGATCCGACGATGAAGGGCATCGTAGCGGCGTTTAGCGAGGCCGCGGTAAAGGACGTGGCGGCGTTCTACGCAGCGCAGCAACCCGCGGCACCGAACGTGCGCAAGCCACTGACCACCGTGGAATGGGCGGAGCGTTGTGACCGATGCCACGGCGTGAATGGCAGCAGCACCGATCCACGGGTACCGGCGCTGGCCGGCCAGCGCGTTGGTTATCTCGAGAGAGTGCTGCGCGCCTACAAAGCGGGGTCACGCACGAGCCCGGAGATGGCCGCGATGTCCGGGGTGTTAAGCGACGCCGCTATCGATGGTCTCGCAGCCCACTACGCGCGCCAGAAGGCGCGTGCTGTTGTCTACGTGCCAGTGCCGGCACGATAGGCGATGAGGATGCGGCGCACCGCATACCGCTTGCCGGCCGCGGCCTCAGCCTTGAGGCCAAAGCCACTCGCGACCGGCGACCGCCACGTCGTGCTGGGCGTGCGCCCCAGCCAGTTGGTCAACCCTGGAAAGGAACCTAAGATGAACCGTATGTTGCTGACCGCCCTGGTCATCGGATCGTTGGGCGCTGCCGGAGCCGCCCAGGCCGCTGGCGACGCCGCGGCAGGCAAGGCCAAGGCCACGACCTGCGCGATGTGTCACGGGGCAAACGGCGAGGGTACCGCAGTGGGACCGAAGACCGCGGGACTCGATGAGGCGCGCTTTGTCCAGTCGATACAGGACTTCAAATCCGGAAAGCGTGTGAATGAATTGATGAAGGCGCAGGCGGTACAGCTCAGCGACGCCGACTCGGCGAATCTGGCCGCCTACTATGCGTCGCTCAAATGATGTAACATCCAACCGCACCGGCAACTGCGTCCGGCAATAACTGGGGCAAGAGGCCCCTGGATACGGTGTGAACCGCGTCCGGACGCAAGCCGGTGGAAAGACCAAGGAAACCAACATGAGCGACCGCGACGTACCTCTCCATCGGCTGTTTCATCACTACTCGGAGATGCCTTACAGCCTGCGTACGATGTACACAGCGACGCTTCTCGTGCTGGCGATGGGATATCTGTTCGCGTTGCTCTATCTTTGGCACACCTACGCTGGCCGAGCGAACGGCGACCCGTCGATGCTGACCTACCAGGATTTGGTGGTGGCGTACAGCGGCAGCGCCAAGGGCTCCCGTCTGGAAACGGCGCTGCACGGTCCGATGCGGGACATGCTACCGCCCGATGAGGTTAACACCCTGCTGCATTGGGTCCAGACCGGGTCTCAGCAAACTCCATACGAATCCGATATCCGCGCCTTGGTGCAGAAGCGCTGCGCCATGTGCCACGACGGCAGCAATCCGCATTTGCCGACCCTGGTAGGCTACGACAACCTGAAAAAGGTGACCGGGTTGGATACTGGGGCCGATATCTTCACGCTGGTGCGCGTATCGCACATCCACCTGTTCGGACTGACCCTCATCTTCTTCGTCATGGGCACGATGTTCCATCACGCCTATGTCCGGCCGATATGGTTCAAATGCCTGGTTATCGGCCTGCCGTATGTTGCCATCGTCACGGATGTCAGCTCCTGGTACTTCACCAAATTGTTTCACCCATTCGCCTGGCTGGTCATCGCCGGCGGGGCGATAATGGGGATGTGTTTCGCCTTCATGTGGGTAGTGACGATGTACCAAATGTGGTTTTCCCGGACGCCACGGCCCGTGCTCGACCGGCGGCCCGACAATCCGACCAGCATCGACTGAGGGCTGTCACCGCCGCCGGCGTCTGGCAGCCCGCTACGATAGGAGAGTAGTGAAATGAAAACCAGATATGCGGCTTTTGCTGTAATCGCTGCCCTTGCCGCGATCCCCCTCTTCGCGCCCGGCGCATCGAGCCCCTCTTGCGCGGCAGGTCCCAAGGAGCCGCCGGTAAGCTTCAAGGAGGATATCCTGCCGGTGTTCCAGATGCGCTGTGTGACCTGCCACTCGCCGAACGGCGAGGGCTACAAGGTCAGCGGCATGGACCTGACGAGCTACGCCGGGGTCATGAAGGGAACGAAATTCGGACCGATGGTGATCCCCCGCGATCCGGACGCCAGTAATCTGATGCGCCTGATCGATTGGCGCGCCAGCCCCACCCTGCGCATGCCGCACAACACGCAGAAACAGTTATCCATTTGTGACCGTAACGCGATCCGCACCTGGATTCGTGAGGGTGCCAAAGACAACTGAGAACGCTGCCGCCGGCCGCGAGAGTCGGCTGGCATTACCCGAGCGATAGGGCACGGCCGCCGTTCTCGCGAAGGGCCAAGCCAGTCGATGCGCCCGACAGCCTCACATCGTGATCGCGGTGTGGGGCTGTTTGTTGAGCAGCATCTTCCGCCCTTTCCGCCGATTTCACCCGCCCCAAGCGGCCGAGCGACGGGCTGTTTGCCCCCCAGACCGTTCCGCCACGAGCCGGGCACGGTGCGCGATAACGCACATCTTGACTGGTATGATAAACTTTCGGTAACCTGGTGCTAACGTTTGCGGCCGAGCGGAGTAAGCAAATGTCACTACCAACGGATCGGCGGCAGCGAATCACTCGGGCGCACCGATTTGGATTGGATGAGGGTGGTATCTGCGATGACTCCGATGCCCATGTCACGAACTGACGCAGTGCCGGCTGCCGCTAGACGCGGCACACAGCCTCCGACAATCGTTGGCCGGCGCCGGAATGTCGGGAGGTCCGATATAAATCAGGACCGATCGAGCACCGCCTTGGCGACGCCACGCAGGACGAGCCGTCCTTACCCGCCGTGGCGGGGCGAGTTTTGTAGCCATCAAACCATGACTTCACACGACCTACAGGGGGCCCCGATATGAAGCAGACCTTCGCGCAAACGCTGCTGCTCGGGATTGCGCTAACGTTGGGAGCGCTTCCAGCGGCAGCCCAAGCCCCGCAACCCGCGGCGTCACCGCCCGCGTTCGCTCCCAATGCCGAACGCACATGTTTGACGTGCCATGGCGTCGACGCGAAAGTTACGCCCATTCTGCAGACGCCGCACGCGGTGAAGGGCGATCGGCATTCGCCGTTCGGTAGTGGGCAAGGGTGCGAAGCGTGCCACGGCCCCAGTGCCGATCATGCCGCGCTGAGGGCGAAAAGCCCCATGATCGTATTCAAGGGTCCCAACATCTCCCCGGTCGCGGTGCGCAACGAGCAATGCCTTAACTGTCACCAGGCCGGCCTGCGGATGAACTGGCAGGGTAGTCAGCACGCCACGAACGATGTCGCATGCACCAACTGCCACACGCTCCATGTGGTTAAGGATCCGGTGCTGGTGAAATTCACCCAACCGGCGAAATGCTTCACCTGTCACGCCGAACAGCGGTCCGACAGCTTCAAATTCTCTCACCATCCGATCCGCGAGGGTAAGGTCGTCTGCTCCGACTGCCACAACCCGCACGGTTCGCCTGGCCCCAAGCTGCTGAAGGAATTCACCGTCAACGAGACCTGCTACAACTGCCATGCTGAAAAGCGCGGGCCGTTGCTGTGGGAACACGAGCCGGTGCGTGAAAACTGCCTGACCTGCCATACGCCGCACGGCTCCACGCAGGCCCGGCTGCTGGTGCAGCGCCCGCCTTATCTCTGCCAGGAATGTCACGCCAATAGTAGCCATCAATCCATACCGCTGGCGGGACAGAGTCTCCCGGGACAAATCAACGCCAACGTCCGACTGATGGCCCGTGGGTGTGTGAATTGCCACTCGCAAATCCATGGCTCGAACAGCCCCAACGGCACGTTCTTCACACGCTAGGCCGGAGCACACGACAATGAACATCCATGGTTCACTCAAAGCCGCGCTGGCAGCGAGCGTCTGTTTCCTGCCGTTGCACGCTTATGCGCAGAGCAGCGACGACAGTTCCGATGCCGCCAAAAAATCCGCGCCGTCGACAACAGTGTCCAACAACTGGATCAGTATCGGTGCCGAATACCGCACCGCCCCATCGGTCTACCTTGGGCGCTTCTCGGGCGCGGTGGATCCTGGCTTTAGCGGACTGGGCGCCTTCCAGTTCCGCGGCCAGGATGCCTGGGACTCCGGTGGCACCCGATACTGGGACATCCAAGGCACCGATATGGGCTTCGACGACCGGTCCTTTACCGCGAAGTTCGGCGAACAAGGCAGTTGGGGATTAACCTTCGCCTACGACGGCATCCCGTACAACGCCACCAACATATTCGAGAGTATCTGGACGAAGTCGGGGGCCTTGGTTCCGGGCCTCGCACCGGGCGGCCTCGGCGTAACCTTCAACAAGATCGCCAATTCGGTCCCAGCGCTCGGTTACCCATACGCACCCGGCGTATCCGGCCCCGCGATATGGCAGCCTGCGTATACAAGCTCACCGGCCAACCTGCTGTATAACTACAGAATTGGAACGCAGCGCGACATCTTTGCCGGCGCCGGCAAGTGGCAATGGAACGACTGGACCATCACTGGTTCTGTGCGTCATGAACACAAGACCGGATACCAGGCCAACTCCTTGAATATCTCGGGCACGCCGTCCGCCACGAGCTCGTCGGCGGCCGCACCGACCACATTCACCAGCGCGTTGGGCTACTTTGCCCAGCCGATCGACTACGACACCGATCGCTACGATCTCATGGCGGCGTACGGGAACGAGCGGTTCCAGGCTCAGGTTGGATACAGCTTCAGCAACTTTACTGACAACCTGTCGGTGTTCAATGCGGCGAACCCCTACGCGTTCACCGGTTCCAGCTTCGGCACGGCGTCGCAAATGGCAAACATGTTTGCGCCATACGTTCTGCCGCCGTCCAATTCCGCGCATCAGGTCAAGATGATGCTCGGTTACAACTTCAGCCCGACAACGCGCGTCAATGCGAACTTTGCTTACGGCGTGCAAATGCAGAACGCCGCGTTCCAAAACGCGACAGGCAATGCGGCCGCGACGTTGAACGAACCGAGGGCGAGTTTGAGCGGCTTAGTACAGACGATCTATGGCAATGTCGCGCTGACCACGCGGCCCCTGCCGAAGCTGGATGTGCGCCTCTCCTACACGATCGACGACCGCGACAACCAAACGCCGCGCAATGCCTATCAGGAGGATCACAATACCCTCGCGACCGTCGGCGCCGCGATCTATAGCAACCTGCCGTACAGCTACGATCACCAGACGTTCACGGCAGAGGCCGGTTACCGCATCTTGCCGCAGACCAAGGTGACGCTGAACGAAACATTCGAAACCACCTACCGGAGCTACGCCAATACCTCGTTCGTCACCACGAACACGGTCACGGCCAAAGTCCGGAGCCAGGTATTCGACAATGTATTCGGCGCCCTGAGTTACTCCCATCAGGACCGCGATGCCCATAACTACAACAACAATACAACCTGGGCGATGCTCGGCGAATCGGCGCGCGACCCCGCCACCTTCCTGATGTATTTCGAGGCATCGCGTAAACACGACGACGTGAAAGCCATGATCGATCTGTCGCCGATCAACAACCTGACAGCGTCGCTGATGGTGAAATACTCCTCGGATCGGTACCCGGACTCGTCCTACGGGCTGAGGAACAACCACAATCTGGTGATCGGTCCCGACGTGAACTGGCAGGTCACGCCGAACCTCAGCGCCCATGCCTTCTACAACTTCCAGCAGATCTACTACGAACAGAGCAGCCTGTACGAAAGCAGCACCACTGCCCCACCAACGGCGAGCCAGTTCGTTGTGCCATGGTCGGCCAAGACCACGGACTCGGTACACACGGCCGGTATCAGCGTGGACTGGAAAGCGATCCCGGACGTGCTGAAACTCAGCCTGGACTACAACTTCGCCTACGGCGATACCGCCTATGCGCTCGGCGACAGCGTGGTGTTCTTCGGATCGACGGTGACCGGCAGTCAGATCACCCAGGCGAACATCAACATGCAGCCACTGCCCGACGTGACGTCAATGCTGAACATGGTATCGATCCATGGCGAATACACGATCCGGCCGAATATCACCCTGCTGTTCGGCTACGCTTACGAGCGGTTCGTCTACAAGGACTTCATGACCGGCACGAGCCCCACGCAGTACGCCAATATTCTTCTGCCCGGCACGCTCAACCCCAACGACTCCGTCCACGTAATTGGTGCGGGCATGCGCATCCGGTTCTGAACCGGCTGCGCTGGCCTACCACCGAAGGCGCCGCGAGCGATCGCGGCGCCTTTCTTTTTTCCGTGGCATTGAAAATTGACTTGGATCATGGTGCGTGCGGCGATGCGCGGGCATTGGCGCTCACCGCGACGTTATTGGCGATCCTGACATTTCGGGAACGTCGAGAGCCGGCTTCACCGAGAAATCCGGTCAATCGAAGCCGCGGAATAGCCAGAGGCAAGATGCGATGACAGCCGAAGACAAGGCCAAACGCATTTTCGCGGAGCGGGCCGCATTCTACACTACCAGTACGGTGCACGCCGACCCCGCTGGTCTGGCGAGGCTCGTCGCCCTGGCGGCACCGCGGCCGGATTGGACCGCGCTGGATATCGCCACTGGCACCGGACACACAGCCTTGGCCCTGGCGCCGCATGTGAATACTGTCATTGGCATCGACCTGACGCAGGAAATGCTGTCCGAAGCGGAGCGCTTGCGAGCCGAACGCGCTGCCGGCAACGTCGTCTTTCGTGTCGGCGACGCCCATCGCCTGCCATTCGGCGATGCCAGCTTCGATCTGGTCACCTGCCGGCGTGCCGCGCACCATTTTTCCGACATCGGCCTCGCAATGAACGAGATCGTACGCGTGCTGCGGCCCGGCGGACGGCTGATCGTCGACGACCGCAGCGTGCCCGAGGACGATTTCGCCGATCGGTGCCTGAACCAGCTCGACTGGTACCACGACGAGTCGCATGTACGGGAATACCGCCCGTCGGAATGGCGGCATATGCTGGCAACCCGCGGACTGAGCTTGGAGTCCCTTGAGGTTATTGTCCGGCATCGACCTTTATCGGCCTTCACCGACGGCGTCTCGCCCGAGAATGTCGCCGCGATCCACCGCCTCCTGGACGGTCTGACACCGGACCAGCGGGCGTCCCTCGCATTGGCCGATGTGAAGGGGCAGCCGCACCTCAATCATTGGTACGTGCTAATCGCCGCGCATAAGAGCTAACGAAACGTTGATCGAGGTCAATGTGCGGTTTGCCTCAAACGGCTGAACTTCCTCCGCTGCTCTCGCGGAAGGCAGTAACGGAGGAGGTAAGATGTCCGCAGCCACTCGTTCTGTCCTGTATGTCCGCTTGCCATGCTGGAAGATCTACCCCGGTGGCGTCATCTATGTCGCCGACCACGTGCATAAGCAGCGGCCAAATCTCACGCAGCATATTCTGGATCTGGCTCTGATTGCCCCCGGTGCGCGCCGGCGGGTGCTGACGGAGCGCATCGCCGAAATGCAGCCGGACATCGTCGCGTTTTCCTGGCGCAACATGCAGTCCTTTGGCCCGCACCCCGAGGACGACGCGCTGGACGTGGTGATGAACTACGACCACTCGGCCAACCCGTTACGCCGCTTGGCCGCCGCCTGGAATGCGCTCCGCATTGTCGGTGGCTACATCGGCAGCCGGCTGGTCAATTTCCGCTATTTCCGTTTGGTCAGACGCCTGCTGCCGGAGGCGCGCATCGTGGTGGGCGGCACCGCGGTTTCGATCTTCGCCAAACATGTCATCGAACATTGCCCGGACAACACAGTGGTATCGGTGGGCGAGGGCGAAGACACGATGTTGTCCATCGTCGATGGCCTCACGAAACCAGCCGGCGAATTCTGGTACAAGGACCATAGCGGCACCATCACGCACCGGGAACGGACGGACACCTTCGATCTGGCGCGCCTGACCGCGGTGGATTTCCGGTATATCGAATCGATCTTCCCAGGCTTCCGCGACTACCTGGACGGCGATATTGGCGTACATACCAAGCGCGGCTGCCCCTTCCAGTGCCATTTCTGCCTATACAACCAGATCGAGGGCCACCGGCAGCGCTATCGCGACCCGGCCGAGGTCGCACGCGAAATCGAAGTGCTGAACAAAGAATATGGCGTGCGGCGCATCTGGTTCACCGACGCGCAGTTCTGCTCGACCATGAAAAGCACCCGGCACGTCGAGGCAATACTGGATGAGATGCTGGCCCGCGGGATAGCGGTAACCTGGTCCGGCTATCTGCGGCTGAACCATCTGACACCCGAGCTGGCGCGCAAGATGTGGGCCAGCGGCATGAGCGGGGTCGATCTGTCCTTCACCGGCTCCCAGGAAATGGTGGACTCGCTGACGCTGGGATATTCCCTCGACCAGCAGATGCAAGCATTTCACATACTGAAGGAAAACGGTCACACCAACCAGAAGATCAAGCTTTACCTGCCGCTGAACGCACCGGGTGAGACCGTGCATACCCTGCGTATGACGATCGACAAGATCGAGGGTTTGTACGAATTATTCGGTCGCGACAACGTCCTGCCATTTATCTTCTTCATCGGCGTGCAACCTGGAACCGCCGTGGAGCGGTATCTGATCGAACAGGGCTACCTGAAATCCAATTATAACCCGCTGACCTGGAACCCATTCCTGATCAAGCGCTTGCTCTACAATCCGGCACCGCTGGGTCCAATCATCGCGCGCGCCTATCTGGACGCGGTCGCCGGGACCAATGGCGCCAGCGAGTACGTCGGCCGAACCACAATGGAAAATCTCTCGCGCGCGTTGGATGGGTTGGAGCCAGAACAATCCGTCGTGCGCCGCGAGCGGCCTGTCTACGCCGACCTATTGCCCCCCCTGCAATGCGGCCTGACGCGTCCGGCCGAACCAAACTAGCCGAACCGCCGGGGAAGAGGCACAATCGCCGGCGTAACCCGCGATCGCGGCGGCCGGAGAAGATGCATGACCTACGAGACGATCCTGTTCGAAGAAGATGGTCCCATCGCGACCATCACCCTCAACCGCCCCGATGACGGCAACATGTTCACGGCGCGCACGTGTATCGAGGTCCGCGACTGCATCGAGGCCATTCGCAATGAGACCCGCACCCGCGTGATCGTCCTGACCGGCGCGGGCGACCGCTTCTTCTGCATCGGCGGCCGGAAAGAGGGCCTGGAGGACACGACGCTGTACCCCGGCATGCTGCCAACGCTGGAAATGTATGAGGCGATCGACCGCGTGCAAAAGCCCGTCATCGCCAGTGTCAACGGTTTCGCGGTGGGCGGCGGCAACGTGCTGCAGATGGTCTGCGACCTCACGATCGCCAAGGAAAGCGCCATTTTCCGCCAGGTCGGCCCGATGATGGGCAGCTACGACGCTGGCTACGGCACCTGGTACCTGGAAGACCTGATCGGAAAGAAAAAGGCCAAGGAACTCTGGTACCGCAACCCGAAGCTGACGGCGTACGAGGCCAAGGATCTCGGGTTGATCAATACAGTGGTACCCGACGACAAGCTGGCCGAGGCGACACGGGAAATGGCGCTGGAGATCGCGGATCGCGGCAGTTTCGCCCTCGCCTCGGTCAAAGCCGCCTTCAACGCGCGGCACGGCGGGGTCGGCGGCCTGGCCCGCATGGCGCACGACCTGCTGCTGCGGACCTACCTGAAGACCGAGGAAAGCCAGGAACTCTCCGCCTCCTTCCGGGAGAGGCGGCGGCCGGATACAAGCACCTTCGGGCACTGAGCCTCCCATGCGGCCCTTTCTCACCCTCCATCATCCGGTTCGGGCACGCCGCTACTACGCCAGCGGTTCATGGTCGCGGGAGACGTTCTACGACCTGCTGGCGGCGCACGCGGCGGCGCGGCCCGATGTGCCGGCCTTGCGCGACGGATCCCGCACCCTGACCTGGCGGCAGGTACTCGCCTGGGTGGAGGGCGTGTCGGCCGAAACGCGCCGCCTGGGGCTGGCGGGGGGCGACCGCGTTTCCATCTGGATGTCGAACCGCCTCGAAGCGGTTCTGCTGTTCATCGCGTGCAGCCGCGACGGATTGGCATGCAACCCGTCTTTGCACCGCACCTACACGTCGGAGGAAGTGCGCTTCCTGCTGCGCGGCTTGCCGGCCAGCCTGTTGCTGACCGAACCCGGCTGGGGCGCCGACACGGTGGCCGATCCGGTGGCGACCTTCGGCGATATCCCTGGCTTGCGCGCCGTCTGGACGCCGGAAACCTTCCCACGCCCGGCAACCGCTCCAGAAGCGGCGCCGCCTCAGGACCCGGACAAGGTGACGTACCTCGCGTTCACCTCCGGCACCACCGGCACGCCGAAATGCGTCATGCATTCCGACAACACGCTGCTCGCCAACGCGCGGGATCTGGTGCGGGACTGGGGGCACGGGCCGGAGACACGCATCCTGACCCTGTCACCGCTGTCGCACCACATCGCCTGGGTCGCGGTGGCGCAATGGCTGCTCGCCGGCTGCCTGTTGGCCACCGACGATCCGCCGCTGGGTCTCAGCCGGCTGGACTGGATCCAGGAAACGCGGGCGACCTATGTCCTGGGCGTGCCCACCCATGCGATGGACGTGCAGGCGGAACTCGCCGCGCGGGGCCTGAACAAGCTGGGGGAGGTCGCGGTCTTCTACATGGCCGGCGCCTCGATCCCGCCCTCGGTCGCCGATCGTTTCGTGCAACTCGGGGTGCGGCCGCAGAACGTCTACGGCATGACGGAAAACTCCTCCCACCAATACACCTGCCCGGACGATCCCACCGATGTCGTCGTGAAAACCTGCGGCCGGGGCGGTCCGGGCTACCGGGTGGAAATTCGCGATCCCGCCGACCCCGAACGCCGCCTGCCCCCCGGCGAGATCGGCGAAATCGTGGGCGAGGGCGCCGCCCTCATGCTCGGGTACCTTGATAACCAGACCGCGACGGAAACCAGCTTCACCGCGGATGGGATGTTCCGCAGCGGCGATCTTGGTTCGCTGGACCCGGCGGGCAATCTGCATATCGAGGGGCGGCTGAAAGACCTCGTGATCCGCGGCGGACACAACATCTACCCCGCGCGCATCGAAGCGCTGGCGCTGCGCCATCCCAAAGTGGAACGCTGCGCCGCCTTCCCGATTGCGGACGAGCGGCTGGGCGAGCGCGTCTGCCTCGCCATTATCGGCACGACGGAGCCAGACGCGCTGCTGACCCATCTCGCGGCGGAGGGCCTGTCGCGATTCGACATGCCCGAATGGTTCCTGCGTGTGGAACAATTCCCCCTGACCGCCAGCGGCAAGATCCTCAAACGGGAACTGGTCGCAATGGCGAAGCGCGGGGAGCTGGATCCAACCCCAGTGCGCTACCGTCCGGAGGGAGCCGCGACATGAGCGTTCAACTATCCCGTCGCGAAGAATTCGCCGTCATCACCCTCGACCGGCCGGAGGCGCTGAACGCGCTGTCGTTCGCCATCATCGCAAGCCTCGGCGCAGCGTTCGACGACGTCGCGCGGAGCGGTGCCCGAGCGCTGATTATCACGGGGGCCGGGCCGAAGTCGTTTTGCGCCGGGGCGGATATCAAGGAGCTGTGCCACCGCGACCTGATGACGCAAAAGCGTGGCGCCGAGCTGGGGCAATCCGTGTTCGCGAAGCTGGACCGGCTGCCGATGCCAAGCGTGGCGGTGATCAACGGGTTTGCGTTCGGCGGCGGGCTGGAACTGGCACTGGCCTGCACCTTCCGCCTTGCCACCGCCAATGCCAAGTTCGGCCAGCCCGAGATCAAGCTGGGCCTTATCCCCGGCTACGGCGGCACGCAGCGCCTGCCCCGCGTGGTGGGGGAGGCTCGGGCGCTGGACATGATCCTGACCGGGCGCACCGTCTCGGCCGATGAGGCGGAGCGCATGGGTTTGGTCAACAAGGTGATCGAGGGCGACCCGCTGGAAGCCGGCATTGCCTACGCGCGCAGCTTCAGCGGTTATAGCCTGCCCGTCCTGGCCTTTGCGCGGGAAGCGGTGCAGCGCGCGCTGTCCGTCCCGCTGACCGAAGGGCTGAAGATCGAGGCCGATCTTTCGACGCTCGCGTTCCGCACCGAGGATGCCGAGGAAGGGATGGCCGCCTTCATGGCGAAGCGAAAGCCGGTATTCCGTGACCGCTGACCAAGCGGCGCGGCAGATCGTCGTCACCGGTGCCAGCGCCGGGATCGGCGCCGCCATCGCGACGGAACTCGCGGCGCGCGGCCATGGCGTCGTCGGCCTGTCGCGCCGCGGCACAACCCCCGCCGGACGCGGCATGGTCTGCGACATCACCGATGAAACCGCTATTCGCGCCGCTTTGGCCGAAATCGCCGCATCCGGCCCGATCGGCGGGTTGGTGAACTGCGCCGGCGCGCATAATGCGATCGCATCGACCAGCCTGACGACGGAATCCTGGGACGCCACGATGCGCCTGAATGCCACCTCGGTCCTGATGGCCTCCCGCGAGGCGTACCCCCATTTGGTCTCGGCGGGCGGCGGCACCATCGTCAACATCGGATCGTTCTGGGACCGGTTGGGGATCGCCGGCAGCGTCGCCTATTGCGCCTCCAAGGCGGCGGTCGGAGCCATCACCCGCTGCCTGGCCGTGGAATGGGCGAAGGACAAGATTCTGGTCTTCAACGTCGCCCCCGGCTTCGTGGAAACCGAACTGAACCGTGAGTACCTGGCGCGGGAGAAGGTGCGCGCGTGGCTTGAACAGCGCATCCCCATCGGCCGGCCCGGCCAAGCGGACGAAGTCGCGCGCGTCGTGGTATCCCTGATGGAAACCGCCACGCCGCTGCTGGCGGGCGAGACGATCTATTTGGATGGGGGGCAGACGATCAACCAATGAACGCGGTGTTCGAACGGCTGGAGCAGCGCCGTCATTGGAGTGCGGAGGAGCAGCTTGTCCTCGCGCAGGTCCGCCGGCTGGCACAGGAAAAGATCGCCCCCCGAGCAGCCGGGCTCGACCGGACCAGCACCTTCCCCTGGGACAACGTGCGGGACATCAACGAACTCGGCCTGAACGCGTTGTTCGTGCCGGAGGCCTATGGCGGGGCGCCGATGCGCTACCGGCTGTACCTCGCGGTGGTGCAGGCGATTTCCGCCGCCTGCGCCTCCACCGGCATTATCTACGCGACGAACTTCCACGGCATGAAGCCGCTGATCGACTTCGGGACCGAGGAACAGAAGCACCGGCTGCTGCCCCGCATCGCCGCGGGCGGCATGGGCTCGCTGGCGATCACCGAACCCGAGGCCGGGTCGGACGCCACCGCGATGCGCACGAAATTCACCCCCGATGGCGACGACATCGTCATGGACGGCGGCAAGATCTTCATCACCAACGGCGATGTCGCCGACCTGCTGCTGGTGTTCGGCAAATGGTCGGAGATCGAGGACCCGCGCCGCGCCATCTCCGCCGTGATCCTGGAAAAGGGCACGCCGGGTTTCCGCGTGCTGCGCAAGGAGGAGAAGATGGGGCATCGCGCCTCCTCCACCTGTGCCATCGCGTTCGAGGGATGCCGCATTCCACGCGCCAATTTGCTGGGCGCACCGGGCGACGGGTTGCGGATTTTGCTGGCGTCGCTGAACAAATCGCGGCCCTCGGTCGCCTCGCATGCGCTGGGCATCGCCCAGGCGGCGTTCGAGGACATGGTCGCCTATATGAACGAGCGGCGGCAATCCGGCCAGCGGGTGATCGATTTCCAGGGCAACCAGTTCACCTTGGCCGATCTGGCGACGGAATACGCGATGACCGAATCCTGGGTCGACCACGTGGCCGGCCTGATCGAGGCAAACGAAGGCGCATTCGGGCTGGAGGCCAGCATGCTGAAGCTGCGCGCGTCCGACCTCGCGATGCGCATGACGACGGAGGCCGTGCAGATGCACGGTGGCTACGGTTATTGCACGGACTACCGGGTGGAGAGACTGATGCGCGACGCGAAAATCACCCAGATCTGGGAAGGCACCAACCAGGTGCACCGCCAGATCATCGGCCGGAGCTTTAGCGCGCGATGAGTACTAATATCCGCACCGTCGGGGTCTGCGGCGCTGGCGGCACCATGGGCGCCGGCATCGCCATCGTCAGCGCGCGCGCCGGGTTCCGGACGATCTGTTACGACAGCCGGCCGGAGGGGCTGCCGCGCGCCAAAGCAGACAGTGCCGCGTTTTTCGACCGCTCCGTCGCGCGCGGGCGCATGACGGAGGCTGACCGTGACGCCACCCTGGCTCGGCTGGAACCCGCCGCCGGCTTGGCCGACCTTGCGGCCTGCGATCTGGTGATCGAGGCGGTGTACGAGGACCTTTCGGTCAAGCAGGGCCTGATGCGGGAACTGGATGCGGTCTGCGCACCGCATACGATCTTCGCCTCTAACACCTCCACTTTGTCGATCACCGAGATCGCATCCGGCTGCTCCCGGCAGGATCGGGTGGTCGGCATGCATTTCTGCCTGCCGGCGCAGTTGATGAAACTGATCGAAATGTCCCCGGGTCTGAACACCGCGCCGGAAACCTTCGCGGCGGCCTGGGCATGGACCGAGGCCTGCGGGCAGACGCCGGTGCGTACCCAGGACAAGCCGGGCTTCATCCTCAATGCGCTATTAGTGCCCTTCAACAACGATGCCATCCGCCTGGTCGAGGCCGGAGTGGCCGACCCCGCCGCCATCGACGCGGCGATCAAGACCGGCCTCGGATACAAGATGGGGCCGCTGGAACTGATCGATCTGGTGGGCCTCGATACCCAGGTTCGGCTGTGCGAAGCGTTCTACCCGGTAACGCTCGACCCCCGCTCCGCCGCCCCACCGCTCCTGCGCCGCATGGTCGCGGCCGGCATGCTCGGCCGCAAATCGGGTCGTGGCTTCTACCGCTACGACGGCAACACGATGTTCGGAGCCTGAGATGCGCTACGCCATCCAGCAGCGCGGCGAGAGCCGCTCCTTCCCCACCGGCGACGCCTTCCTGGCCGCCGCCGCTCCCGAGGCAGAGGTACTGATCTGCTTAGGCGTCCCGCCGCCCGCCGACACGAGCGCGTTTTCAGCCGTTCTGATCGAGCTCGGCGCCGAATGCCTCGGCGTCCACACGGGTGAGTCCGAGGGGCGCGAAGGCTCCAACATCCTCGGTTTCGCCCGCTACCGGAACGGCGGCGACGCGCCGTCGCCGCTGGTGGAACTGGTGCGCCAACCCAATACCCCGGCCTCGGCCCTGGCCGCCGCGCGCGCCGTGTTCCAGAATGCCGGGCTGCAAGTGGTGGTTTGTGCCGACCAGGCCGGACGCATTATCGACCGGCTGATCCGGCCGAAATACAACGCCGCCTTACGCTTCCTCGACGAAGGGCTGGCGACGCAGGAGGATATGGATCTGACCTGCCGCCTCGGCCTTGGCTATAAGGATGGTCCGGTGGAACGCGTCGCCCGCGGCGGTCTGGCTTACCATTACGATGTTTGCCGAACGCTGTTCGAGGTTTACGGAACCCCCGCCTTCGCTCCAGCCCGCCGCGCCGTGGTGGCCGCCCGGCGGCGTGGGCAGGAATGATAAGTCGGTTGATACAGATCAACACGATTTCCCAAGACGTACCGATAATAGAGAGAGAACGAAGCACGCAACCAGGAGACGACCATGGATGGCAGCCGGAGCGCGCAGATGAATGGCGCCGATATCATCGTCGATTTCCTGGTGCGCCAGAAAGTGCCTTATCTGTTTGGCCTGTGCGGTCATGGCAACGTCGGGTTCCTGGATGCGGCGTTCAAGGCGCAGAATCGCATCCGCACCATCTCCGTGCACCACGAGCAAACCGCCGGACATATGGCCGATGCCTATTTCAAGGTGCGGCATGAGCCGGTCGCGACGTTCACGTCCTGCGGTCCCGGTTCGGCCAACCTCGTGATCGCGCTGGCCGCGGCGATGATGGACAGCTCGGCCTTTTTCGCCATCACCGGCAACGTTCCGACCAGCCAGTTCAACCGCTCCCCGTTCCAGGAAACCGGGCGCTATTTCCAGGGCGATTTTCCGTCGGTTATCCGGCCGTACGTGAAGCGCAGCTACCAGCCGACGCGAGCGGACATGGTGCCGCTGGCAGTGCGGCAGGGCTGGGACCTGATGCTGTCGGGCCGGCCGGGACCGGTGAACATCGATGTGCCGTTGAATGTGTTCGTAGAGGAAACCGCATACTCCGGGCCGTCTCCCTCTACCCGGGCGATCAACGGAGCTCCGGGCGCGCCGGCGGCGCTGTCTGCCGCACTCGACATGCTCCTTAAAGCGGAACGGCCGGTGATCATCGCCGGACAGGGCGTTCTGCTGGCCGAAGCGACGCCGGAATTGCAAGCCTTCGCGGAACTCGTCGGCATTCCCGTCGTCACCAGCCCGAACGGCAAGGGGTCGATCAGTGAGCGGCACGACCTCGCGTTTGGATCGATCGGACGCAATGGCAGCTATTCGGCCAACGAAGCGACCAAGAACGCCGATGTCATTCTCACACTGGGCTTCTCCTTCGACGACCGGGCGACCAGCGCATGGATCGATGGCTATACGCTTTCCATCCCACCGAGCCGATTGATACAGATCGATATCGACCCAAGTGAAATCGGGAGAAACTATCCGGCCGAACTGGGAATTCTGGGCGATGCCAAGGCGAGCCTGGCGCAGCTTCGTGAGATGGCGGCGTCCCGCATCGGCGGTGCGCGCGACAGCCACGGGCCCTGGCTCACCAAGCTGCGTCGTGGACGGGAGGTCTGGAATGAATATCACAGCGGGCTGGCGGCATCCGACCAGATGCCGATGCGCCCGGAACGGGTGGTGCGGGCGCTATCGCGTGCGTTGCCGGCGAACGCGATCGTCGCCAGCGATGTCGGCGTGCACCATAACTGGATGATCCAGTTGTACGACGCCATTCGGCCGCGTCAGCTCATCCACTCCTGGGGCTTCGCCGCCATGGGATTTGCCTCCTCGGGCATCCTTGGCGCCAAGCTCGCCGCGCCCGACCGGCCCTGCGTGGCGGTGGTGGGCGATGGGTCATTCCTGATGACGCCGCATGCCCTGGCGACCGCGGTGGAATACGGTATCCCGGTGGTCTGGGTGATCTGGAACAACAACGGCTATTGCGCGATACGCGACATTCAGATCGGGATGCTCGGCGGGCGGGAATTCGCGAGCGGGTTTGTCAACGACAGCACGCGGGAACTTTGCAGCGCCGACTTCGCCATGCTGGCGAGAAGCTTCGGCGTTGCCTCCCACACCATCACCCATGCCAACGAATTGGAGGACGCGATCGCCACCGCGATCGCCGCCAACGTGCCGTACCTGATCGAGGTCCCGGTCGATCGCGAAATTCGCCCCATCGGCACCGGAAGCTGGGAACTGCCGCCGCTGCCGGCGCCGGAACCGAATTTCATGAAGGCGCTCGCTGCCCGCGGGCTGTCGCTTTAGGGGGCGTCGCCGTGGCCCTGGAGCATGACGTCATCGTCATCGGCGGCGGCGCCGGGGGTATGACCGCGGCTGCTGTCGCCGCCTCCGAAGGGTTGGACGTGCTGCTGGTCGAGAAATCGGCCCAACTAGGCGGCACGACCGCGATCTCCGGCGGGATGGTGTGGGTGCCGGGCAATTCGCTGTCGCGAGAGGTCGGGCAGCCGGACACCATCGAGGCCGCCCGTACCTATCTGGCCCACACCGTCAGCGGCGCCCACAATGCCGCCGTGCGCGAAGCCTTCCTGACCCAGGCGGATGCGGCGATCACGTATCTCGACCAGCATACCTCAGTGCATTTGCGGCCGGTACACACCTATCCCGACTACTACCCGGACCTGCCTGGCGCGGCGATGGGAGGGCGTGTGCTGGAGCCCGTGCCGTTCGATGCCCGGGTCCTTGGCCGTTCTTTTGCTCTGGTGCGACCACCATTGCCCGAGTTCACACTGTTCGGCGGCATGATGGTCTCGCGGGCCGAGCTGCCGCATTTCCGCGATGTCGGGCGATCCCTTTCCTCCACGGCACGCGTGGCGCGACTGGTCGCGGCGCATCTGTGGCAGCGCTTGTCGTATCCCAGAGGAACCTCCCTGGCACTCGGCAACGCATTGGTCGCGCGGCTGCTGGATACACTGCTTCGCCAGAAGGTCGGGCTGCGTCTGAGCGCATCCGTCAGCGGTTTGACCCAGGAGGACGGCGCCGTGCGCGGCGCGATCATCAATGGCCAGACCGTACGTGCCCGCCGGGCCGTGGTGCTGGCCACTGGCGGGTTCGCACACTCCCCGCAATTGCGGTCGATGCTGCTACCGAAGGAAGCTGGGGCGCTATCCGCGGTGAGCGCCGACAACACCGGGGACGGCATCCGCCTCGGCCTGCAATGCGACGCGCGGCTGGAAACCGCGGGGGATGGCGCAGCCTTCTGGGTTCCAGTGTCACGCTTCACCCGGCCTGACGGCACGCAAGCCCTGTTTCCTCACACCGTCACGGACCGCGGCAAGCCCGGCGTTATCGCGGTGAACCGCGCTGCGCGGCGCTTCGTCAACGAGGCGCGCTCGTATCATGAGTTCGTGCGCGCCATGCTGCGGGCGGATAATGCCGGATCGGCGGATGGATCGGGTACGGGTGTGCACCTGATCTGCGATCGCGACTTCCTATGGCGCTACGGCATTGGTGCGGTGCACCCGATGTGCCTTTCCCTCGGGCAGTGGTGCCGATCCGGCTATCTGACCAAAGCGAGGAGTATTGGCGACCTCGCCGGCAAGATCGGACTCGATCCGGCTGCGCTCGAACAGACTGTCGCGGACTATAACGTGGCAGCGCGGCGCGGTGAGGATCCGCTGTTCGGTCGCGGCAGCGACGCCTATCAGCGCCACATGGGCGATGCCGCGCGCACACCCAATCCATGCGTGGCGCCGATCGAGCGTGCGCCATTCTATGCGGTCGCGCTCTATCCCGGCGATCTCGGCACCAGCACGGGGCTGGCGACCGACGCCGAAGCGCGCGCCCTTGGGCCGGATGGACAGCCGATTTCAGGACTTTATGTCGTTGGCAACGACATGAACTCGGTCATGAACGGCGCCTACCCCGGACCGGGCATCACGCTCGGTCCCGCACTGACATTCGGCTATCTCGCCGCGCGGTCGATTGCCGCCGGCGCTGGCAAGGGAGACTGGCATGCACGAACGTAACGGAGCCACCATCCGCAATATCGCCGAGGTGTTGTGGGAAACCCCGCCCGGACATTACGACGCCCACTCCAAGATGCTGGTGAACCCCAAAACGGTCGGGACGACGCGGTTCGATCAGCGCATTTCGTCCTACCAGCCCAAGGGGTACGTCGCACCGCACCGCCATAAGGTGCAGGAACAGATCTACCACGTGCTGGACGGCGAGGGTCTGATGGAACTCGACGGCGAGCGGGTCGTGGTGCGCGGCCACGACGTCATCCACATCCCGCCCGGCGTCGAACACGCCATCTACAATTCCGGGCTGCGAGATCTGGTATTCCTGGTCATCACCACCCCGCCAACCGACGATTAACGCCCGTCACGAATTAAACAAATCGGTTGTCGTGAGCGTCGGTCCTCGCACCGTCATGGTCGGGTTCGACCATGACGGTGCAAGGGAGCAGGCGGGACTGAAATCAGCTCCCCGGCAACCCGTAAGCCTCGGGGAAAAAATAATCCTTCCATGATTTCGGGTGCACCTTGATCGTGCCGACCTCGGCCATGAAATCGGCACCTTGCATGGTGCGTTCCGGGATCATCGTCCATTTCACGTCCTTGCCACTGCCGGCGGCCGCGACGAAATCGACGGTTAGTTTGGAATCGCTGTCCTCAATCCAGTATTTGGCAGCGGTGCGGATATCCTTGCTGACACGATCCGTGGCTTCCTCCAGCGCGTTGTAGATCGCCTGCGACAACTTCGGGTTCCGGTCGTGGAATTTAGCCGACGTATAGGACACCGTGTAGGTGTTCGGCCCGCCCATCAGGTCGAACGAGTTGGCGATCACATGGATGTTCGGATGCTCGAGCTGCTGCTGCATGAAGGGCGGCAGGGCCAGAGTGCAGTTCACCTCCCCCGCCCCGCTCAGCAGCGCCACCGTGGCATCGGCCGGGGACATCGTCACCATTGCCGTGTCGAAGCGCGCGTATTCCTTGATCCCGTATAACTTCGCTGCCGCCATCTGCACCGCGACGGCCGGGGAGGACACGCGCACCGACGGCACCGGGATTTTCTTGCATTTACCCAGGTCAGCGATCGTCTTGATCTCCGGATCGTTGCTGGTGATCACAAAGGGCAGCGTGACCAGGGCACTGATCGCGCGGACTTCCTGCTTGGTCCCCTGCGTCTTCGCCCACAGGGTGAACATCCCGTGCGGGCTGCCGCCGACGATGTCTACGGTATCGGACAGCAGCGCGTCGTTCATCGCCGCCGGGCCGTTGAAGCGGAACGATGAAACCTTTACCTCCGGAATGCCCAACGCGGCGGCATGCTTTTGGATCAGTTTCTCGTGCTCGATCACGTTGAACTGCAAATAGCCCATCGAATATTGGCGCGCGATGCGCACCTCGGGTACCTCCGCGTGGGCGGTCAGCGGGGCAAAAGCCAGGGTCGCGAGCAGGAGCAGGCGCTTCATCGTAGTCTCCGTCGGTGATGGCGACGGTCTAGCAGCGGTTGCCCTGCCGCGCGACCCCGGCCCGCCAGGTCAAGCGGCTTTCACCTCGATCTTACGCTGCGTCTCCCGCACCTTGGCCGATTTTGGCATCGTCACGGTCAGCACGCCCTTGGAGAAATCGGCCGCGATCTTATCGCGCTCCACCCCCTCCGGGATGGTGAAGGACCGTTGGAAGGAGCCATAGGACCGTTCGGACAGGTGGTAGTTCTTGTCCTTCTGTTCCTTCCCCTGCCGCTTCTCGCCGCTTAGCGTCAGCATGTCGCCGGACAGCGAAAGCTCGATGTCCTTCTCGGTCATGCCAGGCAGTTCAGCGGTTACCTTGTAGGCCGCCTCGTCCTCAGTCACGTCTACGGCCGGCGCGGCGAAGGTGAACGAGGTGTCGAAGGTAAACGCCGGCGGCTCGAAGGCGCGACGCAGCGACGGGAACCCCCATCCGGTCGAGAACCGGTCGAACAGCCGGTTCATCTCATCGCGCAGCGACCGCCAGCCATCATTGTTCGCGGTGGGGGCGGGGGTGGTGGACTTGGTTTGGATTGGCACGACAGTATTCGCCATCACACTTCTCCTGAATTGTTGGGAGGATCGGTCTCGCGATCCGAGCGGCTCCTTACACCGCCGGATGGCGCAAGACCTTGACCAGGATCAATGAAAGTCTCCGTTAACAGGCGGAGACTGGGCGCACTGAACGGCAGCGGAAGGGTTTCGTGCCATGACGCGTTCTGGTTCGTTCTTCACGGCGGCGCTGGCGGGAGTCGCATCCCTGCCTGCCGCGGCGCAGCCAGGCCCCGGCCCAACAAGCGGTTACCCAATGCTATGGCATCACAGCATGATGTTCGGGCCGGTCATGATGCTGCTGATGCTCGCCGCGGTCGTCATGCTCGCGGTCATCGCGTTCCGGTTCGCCGGCCGCGGCGTTTGCCACCCCTGGGACCCCCACGGCCACCGCCGCATGGGCGATGCGATGGACATTCTCGAACAACGTTTCGCTCGGGGTGAAATCGATCAGGCCGAGTTCGAGACGAAGCGTACGCTCTTGAGCCACTGATAAGGAGGGACAATAAGGTGCCTCATAAACAGGTCATGTTCCGCGCCGCGGCGCGCGAGAAGATCCTGCGCGGTGCAACGCTGTTATGCGACGCCGTGCGCGTCACGCTGGGACCGAAATCGAAATCAGTGCTGATCCAGAAATCCTGGGGCGCACCCATCGTGTGCAACGACGGTGTGACAATCGCCAAGGAGTTCGACCTGAAGGACCCCGAGGAAAATCTCGGCGCTCGGATGCTGCGTCAGGCGGCGGAGAAAACCGGGGAGAACGTCGGCGATGGCACCAGCACCTCCACCATTCTGGCGCACGCGATCTATGCCGACGGGTTGCGCAACGTCACCGCTGGCGCCAGCGCGATCGATCTGAAGCGCGGGCTGGACCGCGCCGCCAAGGCCGCCATCGACGCGCTGAGGACGATGTCGCGCCCGGTCAGCACCCGCAAGGAGAAAGCCCAGGTCGCGACCATTTCCGCCCACAACGACGCGTCGATCGGCGAACTTGTGGCGGATGCGATGGAAAAAGTCGGCGGCGAGGGCGTGATTACGGTCGAGGAATCCAAAACCACCGAAACCGCCCTCGAAGTCGTCGAGGGCATGCAATTCGACCGCGGCTATATCTCCCCCTATTTCGTGACCAACGCCGAGAAGATGATCGCCGAACTGGATCAGCCTTTCATCCTGATCCATGAAAAGAAGCTGTCCGGCCTGCAATCCATGCTGCCGCTGCTGGAAAGCGTGGTGCAATCCGGACGGCCGCTGCTGATCATCGCCGAGGATGTGGAAGGCGAGGCCCTGGCCACGCTGGTGGTGAACCGCCTGCGCGGCGGCCTGAAGGTTGCCGCGGTCAAAGCCCCGGGCTTCGGCGACCGCCGCAAAGCGATGCTGGAAGATATCGCGGTCCTGACTGGCGGCACGGTGATCAGCGAAGACCTCGGCGTCAAACTCGAATCCGTCACCGTGGATATGCTGGGCAAGGCGCAGAAGGTGCTGATCGAGAAGGAAAATACCACCATCGTCGAAGGCGCCGGCAAGAAAGCCGATATCGCCGGCCGCTGCGCGCAGATCCGGGCACAGGCGGAGGAAACGACCTCCGACTACGACAAGGAGAAACTGCGGGAACGGCTGGCGAAGCTGGCCGGCGGCGTGGCGGTGATCCGCGTCGGCGCGCCATCGGAGTCCGAGATGAAAACCCGCAAGGAAGCGCTGGACGACGCGATCAGCGCCACCAAGGCCGCGGTCGCCGAAGGTATCGTGCCCGGCGGCGGATTGGCCCTGCTGCGCTGCACCGAGGCGGTGGCGCGCGAGGAGACGCTGTGCGAAGGCGACGAGCGCACCGGCGTGCAGGTGCTGAAGCGGGCTTTGGAGGCCCCAACCCGGCAGATCGCCGAGAACTCCGCCGTCGATGCGGGCGTGGTTGTCGCCCGTATGCTGGGCGGCACCGGCAATGAGGGCTTCGACGCCGCGCGCAAACAATATGTCGATCTGGTCGAGGCGGGCATCATCGACCCGACCAAGGTGGTGCGGGTCGGGCTGGAGAACGCGGTGTCGGTGGCGGGCGTGCTGCTGCTGACGGAGGCCACGATGACCGAGATTCCAGAGCCGAAGACCTCGCCCGCGATGGACTCGGAAATGGCGATGTGATCAGACCGTGAAGCCGTAGAGCGCTCGGGCTGTCGCGAGGTCGATGGCGCCCTCGTTGATGTCACGCAGCACCGCGTCCGGGTCGCGTTCCGGCGGCGGGCCGTAGCCGCCCGAGCCGCCTGTTATTACCTCAATGATTTCCCCGGCGCGTAGCGCGCCATTGCCGTGGTTGAACGGTTGGGCACCGCCGAGCACGTTTATTTCCGCTTTGCCTCCGGGCAACCCGCCGAACAGGCCCCACGGCGGGGATAACAACCGCGCCCCATCGACCCGAACGCGGCAGTCATGGTCCGCTCGGTAGACGCGGCGGATCGCCATGCCGCCCCGGTGTTTGCCGGCACCGCCGGAGCCCTCCACCAGTTCGTAACGCATCAAGGTCAGGGGATATTCCAGTTCCAATGCCTCGACGGGAAGGTTGGAGGTGTTGGTCATGTGCACATGCACCCCGTCCAAGCCGTCCTTCGTCGCGCGTGCGCCGGAGCCTCCACCGATGGTTTCCAGATAGACCCACAGCCGGTTGTCGGCGGGTTGGTGCCCGGCAAACGTGATGGAGAAGCAGGCGCCGTTGCAGGCCGCGATTACCCGGTCCGGCACCGCCTGCGACAGCGCGCCAAGGATGAGGTCCACCACACGCTGGCACAGGCTCAGGCGCCCGTTCACAGCCGCCGGGTGGACGCAGTTGACGATGGAACCCTCCGGCGCGGAGACGGTCAGAGGCCGAGCGAGACCGGCGTTGGGGAGGATGGTGGGATCCACCACCATTTTGATGGCGTAGTAGACGGTGGACAGCAGCGCGGTCATGGTCATGTTCAGGCCGGCGCGGACCTGCGGCGGCGCCTCGAAATGAAGGTGCATCGAATCGCCGCGCACCGCGATTTCGCAGGACAGGTCCATTTCGCCATCTATTTCCGGGCAATCGTAACGGTCGGAGAAGCGGTAGACACCGTCGGGAATCGCGGCGATGCCGGCGCGCATTTTGCGTTCGGCGTAGTCCAGCAAGGCGGCACCCGCCGCCAGGACCGTTTCGCGCGTATATTTGCCGCACAACGCTTGCAGCCGCTGCACCCCCAGGCGATTGGCCGCCATTTGGGCGCGGAAATCCGACAGGCGTTCTTTCGGCACCTGGCAGTTCAGCAGGATCAATTCCCGCACATCGGTTTGTAGCTCGCCGGCTTTGTAGAGGCGGATGGGCGGGATTCGCAGCCCCTCCTGGTAGATATGCGCGTGGCCTCGATCGGCAAAGTCGGCGTGGTGCGCGAGGTTGACCGCCCAGGCAGTCATGACGCCGTCCACGAACACCGGCTCCGCCAGCACGATGTCGGGCAGATGGGTGCCGCCGCCCTCATACGCGTCGTTGCCGCAGAACACGTCGCCGGGGCGAATTTCGTTTTGATTATGGCGTTTTCGGATGTGCTCGATCAACCCAAGAAAACTGCCCAAATGGACGGGAATGTGTTCGGCCTGGCACAGCGTGTTGCCGTCCAGGTCGAACAGCGCGGTGGAACAATCGCGGCGTTCCTTGATGTTGGTGGAATGAGAGGCTTTGATCAGCGCTTCGCCCATTTCCTCCACGATGGACGAAAGGGCAGAGCCGATGACTTCGGTGGTGATGGGGTCAACGATGTTGGTCATACCGGCTCCTTCTGCGGCGATCATGCTGCCTCCAAGATCACGTTAAGAAATGGCTCTACCCGACCGACCCATCCCGGCGGAACGACCGTGGTGGCGTCCATTTGCTCGATGATCGCCGGACCCGCGAACCGGTTTCCCGCGCGCAAGCGCTCGCGGTCGTAGACTGGGCATGCAGTGAAACCGCCGGCTTCGGGCAGCCATACATCGCGGGAGCCGACGATGGCGGCGGTGGCGTCGGGGCCGGCGTCTGCCTGCGCCTCGAAGGTGGCTTTGGGGACGAGGCCGGAGGCTTCCGCGCGGAAAGTGACCAGTTGAACGGGGTCTTCCTCGGCCGCGAAGCCATACATCCGGCGGTGGGCTTCCGCGAAACGTTCCCCAAGAACGCCGAGCGTCGCGGGGCCGATGTCGCCCTCTGGCAAAGGGATGGGCAGTTCGTAGTTCTGGCCGGCGTAGCGCATATCCACGGTGCGGACAGTGCGGCGATTCGACGAAGGAATACCCTCGGCGTCGAACCACTCCGTCGCCATGGCGTCCAGGTTTCGGAAGGCGTCCCGCATCCCCGCAAGCGCGGCAGGCGCCAGCACTGCCAGCCGCGTCACCGCGAAATCGGCACGCAGATCGGTCAGCAGCAGCCCCATGGCGCAGAGAATCCCGGGGTTGCGCGGCACCAGGATGCGGCGGATTTCCAGTTCCCGAGCCAGCCGCGCCGCGTGCAACGGCCCCGCCCCGCCGAACGCCACCAGCGTGTAGTCACGCGGATCGTGGCCCCGCTGCACCGAAATCACCCGGATCGCACGCGCCATGTTCGCGGTGACGACCGAAACGATGCCTTGCGCGGTCGCCATCCGCTCCATCCCCAGCGCGGAGGCCAGCCGGTCGATGGCCGCGACGGCCAGATCGCGGCGCACCTTCATCCGCCCACCCAGCAGGAACCCCGGATTCAGTGTGCCCAGCACCACGTTGGCGTCGGTGACGGTGGCTTCCTCATTCCCCCGCCCGTAGCACACCGGCCCCGGATCCGCGCCGGCGCTGCGGGGGCCGACTTTGAGCAGGCCGCCGTTGTCGATGAAGGCGATAGAGCCTCCGCCGGCGCCGACTGTGTGGATATCCAGCATGGGGGCCTTGATGGGGTAGCCGTGCACCATTGCCTCCCCGGTCAGGCGACAGTGGCCACCGGCCAGCAACGCCACATCGGTGGAGGTGCCGCCCATGTCGAAGGTGATTATTTCCTCGATCCCCACCACGCGCCCAATCGCCTGGGCGCCGACCACGCCGGTGGAGGGGCCGGATAGCACCGTCCGCACCGGCAGCCGAGCGGCCTGACCGAAGCCGATGACGCCGCCGTTGGACTGGGTCAAATGCGGGGTCGCGGTCACACCCAGACCGGCCAGCCGCTCCGCCAGCCGCCCGATGTAGCGGCGCATGACGGGGCCGAGATAGGCGTTCACAACGGTAGTACTGAGGCGCTCGAATTCCCGGAATTCCGGGGCGACGTGGTGAGAAATACTGGCGAAAGCCTGGGGGAATTCTTCCGCCAGGATGCGGGCGGCGGCCTGTTCGTGGGCGGTTTGGACGAAGCCGTAAAGGAAGCAGACGGCGACGGCCTCCACACCGGTTTCGCGCAGCGTGCGAACGGCCTGGCGGAAGGTGTCTTCGTCCAGCGGGATTTCCACCGACCCGTCGTGGCGCATGCGTTCGGGGACCTCCAGACGCAAGTCTCGAGGCACCAGCGTCGGCGGCTTATCCGCCTGCATGTCGTAAAGGTCGGGCCGCTTCTGGCGGCCGATCTCCAACAGGTCCCGAAAGCCGGACGTGGTAATCAGGCCCGTTTTCACGCCACGATGCTGGATCAGCGCATTGGTAGCGACGGTGGTACCGTGGCCGAAATAGGCGACCTCGGACGGGGCGGCGCCGACTTCCGCCAGCCCTTCCGTTACGCCGCGCGCGATGCCCTCCGACGGATCGGCCGGCGTGGATGACACCTTCCACACCGCGACCCGGCCGGTGGCGTCGTCGAACAGGCAGACATCGGTAAAAGTGCCGCCGGAATCGACGCCGATACGCCAGGCCATGATGGGCGGTGCTCCCGGTGGTCAGTTGCTGGGGGGCATCCTATGGTGACCGGAACCTTTCGTCACCGTCCCGCCGAGGCAGAAGCATGTCCCCACCGGTCGATCTCGTTCAGTCCGACCCATCGCTGCCAACCCGCACCGGGGTGGTGGTCATCGGTGGCGGCATCATCGGCGTCACCACCGCGCTGTTCCTGGCCGAAAAGGGCCACGCCGTTGTCCTGTGCGAGAAAGGCCGCATCGGCGGCGAGCAATCCAGCCGCAACTGGGGCTGGTGCCGCACCATGGGGCGCGACATCGGGGAGGTGCCCCTGGCGCTGGAATCGCTACAGCTCTGGCGCGATATGAACCGTCGTACCGGCAAGGAAACGGGCTTCCGACAGGCCGGGATCATGTACCTCTGCGAGACCGAGGCCGAAATCGCTGAGCAGGAGGCCTGGCTCAACGACGCACGCCAATACCAGGTGCAATCCTACGTCCTGCGCGGTTCCAAGCTGGACGACGTCATGCCCGGCGCCGCCGCGGGCTTTGTGGGCGGCCTCCACACCCCCACCGACGGCCGCGCCGAACCCGCGCACGCAGCCCCCGCCATCGCCGAGGCCGCGCGCACTTTGGGCGCCACCATCATGACGGGATGCGCGGTTCGGGGGTTGGACCTGCAAGCGGGCCGCGTCGCGGGGGTGGTCACCGAAAAGGGCCGCATCGCCTGCGACGCCGTGGTGCTGGCCGGGGGTGCCTGGTCGCGGCTGTTCGCCGGCAACGCGGGGCTGGACCTGCCCCAACTCAAGGTCCTCGGGTCGGTGTTCCGCACCGCGCCGATCGCCAACGGGCCGGAGATCACCGCCGCTGGCTCCGTCTTCGCCCTGCGCAAACGCCTGGACGGCGGTTATTCCATCGCCCGCCGCAACGCCAACACAGCCGAGATCACCCCCGATCATTTCCGCCTGCTCGCTGACTTCTGGCCCCGCCTGCGCGCCAACCGGAACGAAATCCGCCTGCGCGTCGGCCGCCGCTCGTGGGAGGAACTGCGTACGCGGCGAAAATGGACCATGGACGACGAAACCCCATTCGAGGCCACCCGAGTCCTCGATCCCCTCCCCAACGAAGCCATCCTGGCGGAAGGCAGGTCGGTGCTATCACAGAAATTTCCCGCCTTCGCCGGCATGCAAGTGGTGGAGAGCTGGGGCGGGCTGATGGACGTCACCCCCGACGCGGTCCCCGTGATCGACCAAGTCGCGCGCATCCCCGGCTTCTTCATCGCCAGCGGCTTCTCCGGCCACGGCTTCGGCATCGGCCCCGGCGCCGGACGCCTCATGGCGGAATTGGTGACGGGCGACACGCCTGTGGTCGATCCCACCCCCTACCGCTTGAGCCGCTTTGCCCGAGCCGTCTAAAGACAGCCGATAAGGGAGAAACACCGATGAGCACGACGAGCGCCCCAACCCGGAAAGCCCCGCCGCTGACCTGCGACAGCCATTTCCACATTTTCGGGCCATACGACCGGTTCCCGCTCGACGCCGGTAAGCGCTACGACCCGCCACCCGCTCTGGTGCCGCAGTATCTGGAGATGGCGGACAAGCTGGGCATCCAGCGCATGGTGGTGGTGCAGGCCAGCGTGTCCGGCACCGACAACGCCGTGACCATCGACGCGGTGCGCCAGTTTGGGCTGCACCGGGCACGCGGCGTCGCGGTGATCGACGCCGGCTTCTCCGATGCGTCCTTCAAGGCGATGCACGACCAGGGCATCCGCGGGGTGCGCTTCAACATCGCAACCGGGGGCGGCACGCCCGAGGAGCAGCTCGCCGGCATCGCCCGTCGCATCGCGCCACTGGGCTGGCACATCCAGGTGTATGCGGATGGCGACAAGCTGGAAGCGTTGGCCCCCGTGCTGGCCCGCCTGCCGGTGGACGTGGTGATCGACCACTGCGGCGGGGTGATGTCCGACCTCGGCACCGCACATCCGCAGTTCCAGGCGCTGCTGCGCCTGCTGGATAGCGGCAAGGCCTGGATCAAGACGTGCAGCTATCGCGTGTCGTCGCGGGGAAAACCCTGGGACGATACCGGCACCAACGTGCAAGCTCTGGTCAAAGCCGCGCCCGAGCGCTGCGTATGGGGCACGGATTGGCCGCACCCGCAGATGGACCCGTGCCCGGAGGCGGGCAAGCAGCTCGACCTGTTCATGCAATGGGTCCCCGACGCAGCCCTGCAACAACGCATCCTCGTGGATAACGCGGCGAAACTTTACGGGTTCTGATCCGGGTGCGAACCCACCGCCAATGGGATCGCAACCTGCTGCTCGGCGTGCTGTTCATCTGCCTGTCGGCACTCACCTCACCGTTGATGAACGGCTTCGCCAAGCTGCTGGGGGAGAGCTATAGTTCCCTGCAAGTGTCCTGGGCGCGGGCCTTTGGGCACGTGATCTTCATGCTTTGCGCCTTCGTGCCGCGGTTCGGGCTGAGGATGTTACGCACCAAGCGGCTGGGCAAGCACATGATACGCTCGTCATGCCTGTTCGTCTCCAACCTCGCGTATTTCTTCGCCATCGGCTTCATCCCGATCGGCAAGGCGGCCTCGATCAACATGATCGGGCCGTTGCTGGTCGCGATGCTGGCCTGGCCGATGCTGCGGGAGCGCACGAATATCGGCCGCGTGACCGCGGTGCTGGTGGGATTCCTCGGCGTACTGATCATCATCCGGCCGGGATCGGAGGTGTTCCATCCCGCCGCGCCGGTGATTATTTTCAGCGCGTTGATGAACGGTTTCTACCAGATATTCACCCGTGAAATCGCGGATACCGAGGCCCCGGAGACCTCCGCCATCTACAGCTCCATCGTCGGCGCGTTTGGGATGTTTCTGGTCCTGCCCTTTGTCTGGACCACGCCCAGCAGCCTGTTCCACGTCGTGCTGTTTTGCAGCCTGGGCGTGCTGGGGGCGATCAGCCATTATTTCGTGGCGCTGGCACTGGGATACGCCCCCGCCAACATCGTCACCCCCTTCAGCTACATGCAGATGCTCGGTTCGGTTCTGGTCGGATACATCATGTTCGGCGACTTTCCGGATTTTCTGACCTGGGTCGGAGCGGGAGTCGTCATCGCGTCCGGGCTTTATGTCGGGTGGACCCAGACGCGGCGTCAGGATCGGGTTCGCAATAGCGCCAGATAGGCACGCATCGACGGCAGTTTCATGCCCGCATCTCCGATCCCACCGCAAAAATGGGCAAAGCCGAGGCGCGGGATTTCGGTCAGTGGGCGCTTGAACTCGACCGGGGTTGCCACCCGACGGGTCATGATGTCGAAGTCCGCCGCGTCGGTCTTGTGCATCACGTAGTTCGCGATGCCCTGATCTTGGAATATTCCCCCCATCGCACTGCGATCCTTCTGCTGTCGGGCGAGGCCGTACATGCTCTCCAGGATCGTCGGGAATGCCTGCCGCGCGACCTCGGTGCAGGGAATCCCCATCAATCCGACGGAAAAGCCACGCTCATGCCGAGCCGGGGCGGTTGGGTCGATATTGAACAGAACACCGCCATAATAATTATGGCTGCCGCGTAGATCCATCTCAAGCGGCACGCAAACCCGGTTCGCGCGGGACAATTCCACCAGGAGCGGGTCGGTCGGCGCGTTGCAGATCACGTCGGTATCGAGATAGAGTAACGGACGATAGGCTGCCAGTTCCGGCATATCGCAGATCCGGTATTTGATTGCCATCATATCCGTAACATCCCGAACGGGTGCGGCGGCGACGCGAACCTGGGCCGCGATCGCGGGTGGGATTTAGGGCTGCAATTGATCCAGGTTTCGGTCAGTAAAAATTAATATGTCCCCGGAATATTGTCCAAACTCCCGCAACGATTCGAGCAACAGGGACAGGGTTTCGAATATTTCCTGTTTTCCATAGGCGATCATATAAATCAGCGGCCGGAACGGTGTCAGGTATTCGACTTTCCAATGATCGTAAACGACAGACCAGCCGCCCCTGAACCGGCGATGCCGAGCGGCCAATAAGTCCCGAATCGGGAGGTATAACATACCGATACGGGCCCGGAATTCCGTCTCGATTCCAATCCCGTGTATGACGTCCCCTGGGTTGGCCACCAAACCGCCGCCCGAGGCAACCCAGCTCTGGCCGCCAATCTCATTGAGGAAATCGCATTCGGCCTCGGTGATGGGACAAAACGTCTCCCACGGCCCCAGGGTCTGCCGCGCGAGGGTCACGGTGCCATCTGCTTCGGCGCAGAGCCATACCCCATTCGCCTCCAATGACAGAAGATCGTTGGGCTGTCTCTGCCCGCGAAACCGCAGTGGAGCCGTAACGGGTGCGGCCAGACCGATGTGCCCGGCGTTGTTCAAACCATCCAGCCGCCGCCATTCCGAGCCAACGCGGCACACCAGCCAGCTGATGCCGTCTTCGGTCATCAGCCCGGCGTTGCGCGGCACGCCCGGGCCATTGCCATGGCGGAGGCGATTGTTCGCTCCATCGAAATAGATCAGCGTGCCATGAACACTGCACAGAAACTCGACCGCCATGAATACGACACGCCTGAATGAGGAGCCAGCGCGTGCAGCTTGCCATGGCGGCAAGCTTGAGGGAAGCAACCGCCGGCCGAACGACAGGTCGGGACGTTACCCCGTCAGCAGTGCGTCTGACCCTGCGGGCAATGGTGGTCCCCGCCGCGGTGTTCCTCCTGCCGCGGTGCGGGCGCGGCTGCGTGCGGTGGCGGCGCGCCAATGGCCGGCGCGATGGGGGCTTGCTGGTGCTCCACCCTCGGCTGCGCCCCGCCGCCGCCTTGCCAGCCTTGATGGGCCGGCGGCGCCGACTGGGACCCGCCACCAAAGTGCGGCGCCGCCTGGGACCCGCCGCCAAAGTGCGGCGCGGCGGATTGCCCGCCGTAGATGCGTGCCCCCGAACCCTGCGGATGCCGGGATTCCAGATGGCGCTGCACCGCATCCGGCGCTCTATGGAAGTGGCTATAACTATCGTTGTAGCCCCAGACGCCCCCGAAGAAGATCAGCGGCATCTGCGAACCTTCGTACATCATATAGGGCGCGCCGCCATTGTAGTCGTAACCAGGATAGGCCTCTTCCTGGTACCCGTACGGCGGCGCCGGATAGGCTGGCTGATAGCCATATCCATAGCCGGCCCCGGGCTGCACGTAGCAGCCGGCCAGCGGCAAAAGCAGAGCGGCAAGTGTGAGACCACGGCGCATCGCAATTACTCCTGTGGGCGACGACCGCCCCTTCCCGGCATTGTTACGCTCGGACTTGGGCGCCTTCATGGCAACGTTGACCAACGCGGCGCCACCCGGCACATCCCAACGGAGATATCAAGGAGTCGCCGCATGACCCGCCTCACCGGCAAGACCGCCTTCGTCACCGCCGCCGCGCAAGGCATCGGGCGCGCCACCGCGCTGGCCTTCGCCGCCGCCGGGGCCAGCGTGATCGCCACCGACGTGAACGCGGCGAAACTGGCGGACCTGAAGGCGCCGGGTCTGCGAACGGCGGTGCTGAACGTGCTCGATCCCACTGCCATCGCCCAGGCCGCGGTCATCGCCGGGCCGGTGGATATCCTGTTCAACTGCGCCGGCTTCGTACACCAGGGCACCCTGCTGGATGCCACGGAACAGGAGTGGGAGTTCGCGTTCGAACTGAATTGCCGGTCCATGTTCCGCACCATGCGCGCCTTCCTGCCGGGCATGCTGGAGCGCAAATATGGCGTCATCATCAACATGGCCTCGGTCGCTTCGTCGCTGAAGGGCGTGCCGAGCCGCTTCATCTACAGCGCGTCCAAGGCCGCCGTGGTGGGCATGACCCGATCGGTCGCGACCGACTACGTGACGCAGGGAATCCGCTGCAACTGCCTGTGCCCCGGCACAGTGCATACGCCGAGCCTGGATGAGCGGATCGCCGCCAATTCCACGGCAGCCGGGTCGATCGAAGCCGCACAGGCGGCGTTTGTCGCGCGCCAGCCCATGGGGCGGCTGGGAACGCCGGAAGAAATTGCCGCCCTGGCTGTTTATCTGGCCTCGGATGCGGCACAATTCATCACCGGCCAGGCCATGGTCATCGATGGCGGGCTGACACTCTAACCTCCAAGGGGAAACCGACCATGAAACTGCTGCGTTATGGTCCCGCGGGCGCCGAAAAGCCCGCAATGCTGGATGCCGACGGTGCCATCCGCTGCCTGGCCGCCGTGGTGCGCGATATCGACGGGTTCACCCTCTCGCCGGTGCAGATCGCGATGCTGAAGGGCATCGACCCGACCTCCCTGCCCCGCGTCGAGGGCAATCCGCGCATCGGCCCCTGCGTCGTGCGCCCCATCAACTACATCTGCATTGGCCTGAACTACGCCGACCACGCCGCCGAAACCGGCATGCCGATCCCGAAAGAACCCATCATCTTCGTTAAAGCCGGCGGCGCCTATTCCGGCCCGAACGACGACGTTCTGCGCCCGCGTCATTCCAAGAAACTGGACTGGGAGGTCGAGCTGGGCATCGTCATCGGCAAAACCGCCCGCTACGTGTCCGAAGACGACTCGATGGATTACGTCGCCGGCTATTGCGTGTGCAACGACGTCAGCGAGCGCGAATTCCAGCTCGAACGCGGCCCGACCTGGGACAAGGGCAAGGGCGCCGACACCTTCGGCCCGACCGGCCCCTGGATGGTGACCAAGGACGAAATCGCCGATCCGCAGAAACTGTCGCTGTGGACCGAGGTCAACGGCAAGAAAATGCAGAACGGCAGCACCAGGACCATGATCTTCGGGGTTAAGACCCTGGTCAGCTATGTCAGCCATTTCATCACGTTGCACCCTGGCGACGTCATTGCCACCGGCACCCCCCCCGGTGTCGCGGCCGGCATGAAGCCCGAACCGGTATTCCTGCAGCCCGGCGACGTCATGCGCCTGAGCGTCGAGGGCCTGGGCATCCAGACCCAGAGGGTCGTGCAAGCCTGAACTATACGTCCACCTCTGGCGGGGCATTGAAGCGGCCGAACCGCTGCCCGCGCAGCTTCCAAAGCTCCGCCAGATTCGTGACTCCGGGAAGCACCGCCGCGATGCCGCAATGCGGGCAGAGCGGCGTGTCGCCGTCATCGATCCAATCGACGACCTCGATGGCCTCGAATGTCTGAAGGCAGCAAAAACATCCGCACCACATGGTCGCTCCGTTCTCCTATAAGCGGCGTTATAGCGCTGATCGGAGTGACGTCGCTCATCCGTTTGGCGTTTGCCTGGGCGACCGGGCTGGGGGTGGACGAGAGCTATATGGTCGCCGCCGGGCGGGTTTTGTCCGGCGGGTATTTCGACCATCCACCGGCCGCGTGGTGGTTATCCTGGGGCGCGGCGCATTTATTTGGCACCGAGGCGCCGGTCGTGGTGCGCCTGCCCTTCATCTTGCTGTTCGCGCTTTCCACCTGGCTGATGGCGCGGCTTGGTGCGGCCGTGGCGGATGAGCGTTCCGGGTTTTGGGCAGCGGTACTGCTGAACCTGTCACCGGTGTTTGGGGTGACGGGCGGAACCTGGGTGCTGCCGGACGGGCCGCTGCTGTGCGCTTTGCTCGGCGCGGCGCTTTGTTTGGTGCATGCGGTGTCTGGCCGGGGCTGGGTGTGGTGGTGCGGCACCGGGTTGTGCGCGGGGTTGGCGCTGGGGGCGAAGTACTCGGCGGTGCTGACGATCGGCGGGGCATTCCTGTTCCTGGTTTGCGACCGCCGGCACAGGCACTGGCTGGCGCGGCCAGAACCCTACGCCGCGGCACTGATGGCCGCGTTGGTGTTCTCCCCCGTGGTGGTTTGGAACGCGTTCCACGGATGGGCATCCTTTGCTTTTCAGGGGGAGCGCGCAACCGGCTTCCGCTTCCATCCGCTCGCGCCACTGACCACCTTGCTCGGTGAGGGGCTGTTCCTCCTTCCGTGGATCTGGGCGCCGATGTTGGCGGTTTGGGTTCGCGGCTTCCGAACCGACCGCTTGCTGGCTTTCCTGGCCGCCCCGCCGATCGTCGCCTTCGCGCTGATCTCCGTTTGGTCCAGCCAGCGTATTCTGTTCCACTGGGCCGCGCCCGGCTACCTCATGCTTTTCCCCCTGCTGGGGCGGGAGGTCGCGGCGCGATTGCACCTTCGCTGGGTGCGGCGAACGATCGCCGGAACCGCCGTGCTCATCCTGGCAATAGTGACCGTCATCGGAGGGCAGACCGGCTTCGACATGGTTGGCAACCGATTGTCCGCAGTCATGCGCAAGGACCCGACCATCGAGGGTATCGACTGGACATCCCTGCGCGCCGACCTGTCCGAGCGTGGATTGCTCCGGCCGGGCACCATTGTCGGCGCCGCCAACTGGCGCGACGGCGGCAAAATCGCCTACGCGCTCGGCGCCGACATGACCGTGCTCTGCCTGAACGCCGACGCCCGCCAGTTCGGTTTCGCCAACCCGCCGGCCGCACATGTCGGTCAGGATCTTTTGCTGGTCGGCTTGGCCCCGGTCGCCGGCCCCTTCGAACGGATCGAGCCCCTCCCCCCGGCTACCATCCGCCACCGTGGCCGGGTGCTGGCCAGCGTATC
Source organism: uncultured Acetobacteraceae bacterium (assembly GCA_903924985.1). Classification (GTDB taxonomy): domain Bacteria; phylum Pseudomonadota; class Alphaproteobacteria; order Acetobacterales; family Acetobacteraceae; genus Rhodopila. The sequence continues at coordinate 8,228 of CAIYDT010000049.1, read as the reverse complement.
GGTCGCCATCGGGCACCATCTGAACGCTTGGCCGCCGCCGAAATGAGGGATTAAGCTTCCGGCATGGCAGACATCTCCGACCGGGTCCTCAGCTTCGCCGAATTGCGCGCACTCCAGGGCCGCACCGACGCGCGCGGCGCCGTACGGTTGGCCATCCATCTGACGCTGCTGGTCGCCGCCGGATACTGGGTGTCGGTATCGTCCGGCTGGATGCAACTGCCGGCGATCTTCGTTCTGGGCTTGGTGCAGGTGGCGCTGTTCGCCCCGGCGCACGAGTGCATGCATCAGACCGCCTTCAAATCGAAACGCGCCAATGCGATCGTGGGATGGCTGGCGGCCTGCCCGTCTCTGCTGAATCTACACTTCTACACGGCGTTCCACTGGACGCATCACCGCAACACGCAAATCCCTGGGGAAGACCCGGAGTTACGCGCGCCCGATCCGAAGACGCTCGGGGTTTATATCCTGCGCGTGCTCAGCATCCCGTTCTGGCAATTGCGGTTGCGGGTCGTTTACGATTCTTGGCGCGGCGATCTTTCGCCCTACCCCTACATCCCCCGCTTCGCCGCACCGTCGATCATTCGCAGCGTGCGCGCCATGAGCCTTCTGATGTTCGGTGGCGCTATCGTTTCAGCCACGCTGTTCGGCTGGCAAACGCCGTTCCTGTATTGGATCGGCCCACAACTCCTCGGTCAAATGCCGCTACGAGCGTACTTGCTCGCTGAGCACACGGGCTGCACCGAGGACCGCAACGGCCTCACCAACACCCGCACCACGCTCACCAATCCGCTGGTGCGATTGCTGATGTGGAATATGCCGTTCCACGCCGAGCACCACTTGTATCCGACGATTCCGTTCCACCGCCTGCCCGACGCCCATGCTTTGATTGGCTCTAAACTTGGCTTCGTGCAACGAGGTTACGTGCGTTGGAACCTTGGGTTGATGCGTGCGCTAATCCGCCAATAAGCCAGAAATCCTATCCAGCGTCGCGGGTTTTTCGCCCAATACCCAGTCGGCGGCGGGGACTTCCCAAGCAGCTTCCTCGGGCGCCAGCGGGTCTTGCGGCGATAGTTTGTGCGTCAGCACAAAACGCGCGATCAGTGCCCGTCTGGCATCGGCGCCCGGTCGTGTCGCCTCCCACGCCAGCAGCACTGCGCCAGAGGCGTCATACAGCGCCGTGGCCGCCTGCCGGGCCAACGACTCCTGGTCCACAACGCGCTCGACGAGCGCCATCGCTCTATCCAGCGCGGAACCGAGCGCGTTGCGAAATGGCGACGGCAGCGCGTGCGCTTCGGCCAGCCGCGCGTGCAACATCCGCTGCAATGCCAGATGCGCCTGAGATTTTCCCACCGCGCGACCAATCACGTCGAGAGCGTTGATGTTGCTGGTCCCTTCCCACAGCAACCCGATCGGGGCGTCGCGGACGAGGCGTGGATTGACCCAATCCTCGATGGCGCCGTTACCACCGCGGGCCTCCATCGCACCGATCGCCACCGGAACGTTATCCCGGCAGGCGCGGAGTTTCAGCAGGCCCGTGAGGATGCGCAGTTCCTCGCGTGCGTTGCGGCCGAGCGCATCTGCGGTGCACATGGACATCGACAGCGCCTGTTCGGTGGGCACGATCATTTTCATCAACTGCCGGCGCATCAGCGGGAATTCTATGACGTTGCGCCCGAACGCCGACCGGCCGCGCGCCACCGCCAGGGATTCGTTAACGCAGCGCCGCATCATGGAGGCCGCGCGCACGCCGTGCGACAGGCGGGAGAGATTCACCTGCTCCATCATTTGCTTCAGGCCCTGATCGACCTGCCCGACGAGGTAGGCTTCCGCGCCTTCCAGGTTGATTTCCCCGCTGGCCATGGACCGTGTGCCCATCTTGTCCTTCAGGCGAACGATGCGGTACGAATTGCGCTTGCCGTCGCGGGTGCGGCGCGGCAGCGCGAACAGCGCCAGACCTTTGGTGCCCTTCGGCGCGCCTTCCGGCCGGGCAAGCATGAGTGCCACATCGGCATCGGCATGGGAACAAAACCATTTATCGCCGTATAACCGCCAAACGCCGTTGGTTTCACGGGCAACCGTCTCGATCGCGCCAACGTCGGAACCGCCGGCTTTCTCCGTCATGAACTGCGTCCCCTTCCAAAAATACCCCATATCGGCCGACAGCATTTTCGGCAGCAGATAGTCCTGCAATGCGTTGGAACCGAATTTACGTACCAGATGGATGGAGGTATCGGTGACGGAGATCGGGCACATCAGCCCGAATTCACCTTGCACGAACAGGTATTGAAAGGCGTATTTCGCCACCGGCGGCAGCGGTTTGTTGTAGCCCAGCACGCCGCCGCGATGGCTCATGGCATGGAACTGGAATCTTCCGAATGCGATTTGTTCCATTTCGCGGTAGGCGGGATGATATTCGATCCAGTCTTCATCACGTCCCGTGCGGTCGCGGGCGTGCAGCACCGGTGTGTGCCGATCGGCGATGCGGGCGAGTTCGTCCAACCGCCCGCCGGCCAACTGCCCGAGCTGTTGAAAATACGGGTCGAAATGGGCGCGCGCGTCGTCCGGCAGATAAATCCGCAGCAGGTCCTGCAAACCGCGGTCGATGGCGTAAAAATCCATACCCGAGCAGTCGGGGGCGATCCAGTCGGAGCCGGTACGGGTCATTGCGGGGTCCTTGGCGCGAATCTTGAGGTGGACGGGGACATCATGTTAGCCGAAGACCTGCTTTGTCCTCAAAGAACGGGATGGAAAACGCCGGGCGAGTCCCTATCTTGGTCGTATGATCGCCGCGACACCAGTTTCTCTCCACCGACGCCGGTTTGCCGGTATTCTGGCAGCCGGCCTCGCCGGTGGCGGCGCGCGAGCGGAGGAAAAATCCATGGCCTTGGCGAATGGTGTACGCGGGATGCGGTTTGAACGCAGCGGCGGGCTGCTCTTCCTCGTTCTCGGCGGCGAAGTGGCCCTGGACGGCCCCGCGCCAGGCATTTTGACCGAGGTGGGAAACCGAGCGGTATCGGATGACGATCGCGCGGTGTTCGCGGCGGTCGATGTCGCGAAAGCGCGGACCGCGCCGATGCCCCTGACTCAGACGGGCCCCGAATCCTATCAATGGGATGTGACGCTTTTGCTTGCCGACGGTTCGACGGTCGCACTTCGCTGGCATGCCCACACCGTCATAGATCCGCATGCCGAGGCCGCTATTCCCGGAATTACCGGCCTCGCCATCTGGCTCGGCAAGGAGGTCGATCGAATCTGGGCACGAAAAGCAGACGCGCCGTCGCCCTGACAGCGCGCCCGCCGACGAGGCCCCCAAGCGCGCCGCCTCAGGGCAGCACACCCACCGTATGCCAGGCGTTAAAGACCGCGTTCCGTTCGGCGCTGGCCGCGCCAAACCGGGCAGCAGCATGAGTGACGGTCAGGTTGGCGAAACTCTTAAACGTGACCGTTTGCGCCGTGCTCTTCAACGCAGCGTCACGCTGCGTGTCATACCAGATTTGTCCCGCCTTTTCCCAAGCGTACCCACCCAGCGCGTTGGCTGTCAGATAGAAAGCATGGTTGGGAATGCCGGAATTGATGTGTACGCCGCCGTTATCCTGCGCGGTTTGCACGTAATGCGCCATGTCGGCGGGCTGCGGATCATGACCCAACAGCGGGTTGTTGTAGGCTGTTCCGGGCGCTTTCATCGAGCGCAAGGCCTGCGTGGGGTAGGCCGGAAACAACCCGACACCGATCAGCCAGTCGGATTGGGCCGTCGTCAGGTTCAAGGCGTGCTGTTTGACCATGATTCCAAACACATCGGACATGGATTCGTTCAGCGCCCCCGGCTGATCGTGGTAGGCGAGGCCGGACTCGAATTGGGTAACCCCGTGGGTCAACTCATGGCCCGTCACGTCGATGGACTTGGTGAGTCCGCTAAAGACGTGCCCGTCGCCGAAGACCATCTGGCTGCCATTCCAGAACGCGTTATCGTAGCCGTTAGAGTAGTGCACCGTCCCATTCATCGCCATGCCGGCGTTGTTGATGGAATTACGGTGGAAGATATTCAAGTACAAACCGAAGGTATGGCCGAGGTTGTCATAAACATCGTTGACGGCGGCGTCGGCTACGGCCGGCTGCCCCTCGGCCCGCGCCATAACGCCAGGCAGGGTGGTGCCATGATTGGTATTGTAGACATGCCGGTTGGGGTGCGGCACCAAAATCACCGGTGGCGGCAGTATCACCTGCTGGCCGGCGAAGTTGGCAATTTCGCGCCTCGACCGATGGGTGCTGTCATGCCCGAGAGAATCAAGCGCGAACTGACGCTGCTGATCATTGCCGTTCCGCGCGATGGCCCGTAGCATGTGCGGTGGAATGATGCAGAAGATGGAGTGACGATGGCCGGGATGACTGCATGAGCTTGGCATGTCTTTACTCCCTATGTTAATGGTATGGGAACACCCTGTGTTCCAAGGCTATTCGCCTGAGCATCAGCGATCTGGCTGCCGCGGGAACGCTCCTTGGAAGGAACCATATTTCATACGAAAATACAAGATGTTTTTGGATACTCGATCACAACCCTCGCGATAGAACGCCGACCTGATTTTGATTTTATTTCCTCCAATAATCCACAAATTAAATGACCCCCATCCCTGGGAGGCACGCCAAGCGAAACATACGGCGGAAAGAGAATACAGGCTCGGCGCTACTCCGCCGCCGCCCGCAACGCCGCACCCGCCGCCAGGGGGCACAGCGGCAGCGCCGCCGCCAGCATCGCCGCCAATAACAGCAAATGCGGCCGAATAGTTAACCCGCCCGAAGCCGCGTCGGCCGCGGCGACGCCGAAGATCAGCACCGGCATGGCCAGCGGCAGCACCAGCAGCGGCAGCAACACTCCGCCGCGGCGTGCGCCGAGTACGATGGCGGCGCCGGTGGTACCCAGCAGCGACAGCAGCAGCGTGCCCGGCAGCAACCCGGCAAGCAGCGCGGGGATAGCCTCCGACGGCAGGCGCAACATCACCGCCAGCGGCGCGGCTGCCAGCAGCAGGGGCAAGCCGGTCACCAGCCAATGTGCGGCGGCTTTGGCCGCGGCGATGGCGGCGGCGGGAAGGCCACTGAGGAGCAATTGGTCCAGCGACCCATCCTCCAGGTCGGCGCCGAACAGACGGTCCAGCGGGAGTAGCGCGGCCATCAAGGCACAGACCCAGACGATACCGGGGGCGATGCGGCCGAGAGTCTCGGGCGCCGGGCCGATGGCCAGGGGGAACAGCGACGCCGCGAGGAGGAAGAACAGCAGCGCTCCCAGCGTATCGGCGCCGTGGCGCAGGGATAGCCGTAGCTCACGGGACAGGATGGCGAGGCTGCGGTTCATGCGAGTCGCAACTCCGCTACATCGCTTAATGGCAGCGGCACGTGGGTAGCGGCGATGACGATGCCGCCGCGGTCGCGGTGGGTGTGCAGAAGGGTGCCGAATCGGGCGATGGCCGCGGTATCGAGGCCGAGCGTCGGTTCGTCCAGAAGCCACAGGGGTGCCGATGTCAGCGCGAGGCGGGACAGCGCGAGCCGGCGTTTTTGGCCGGCGGAGAGCATGCGGGCCGGGAGGTCGGCGAGGTCGGTCAAAGCGAGGGACGTGAGCGCCGCCGCGACCATCATGGTTGGGCTCGGCGGCATTAGATTGGCATAAAACTCCAAATTCTCCGCCACCGTCAGCCCAGGCTTCACCGCATCCAAATGTCCCACATACGCCACCCGCTCGGCATGCCCCGGCAAATCCGCCAGCGCGTCCTGCCCATCCCACAACAACCGCCCGGCCGCCGGGCGACCCAATCCCGCCAGCAGGCGCAACAACGTGGACTTTCCCGACCCGTTCGGGCCCGCCAGCACCAGCGCACCTCCGGCCAGCACCGAAAAGGACAGGTCCCGAAAGACCAGCCTCTCGCCCCGGAACGCCGCCAGACCCTCTGCCTTCACCATAACAATCCCTGACACACCCTGCCCTGTGGACGATCCCCCGCCGGTTGGGCTAAAGCCCCCAACGACTTAGCACCCAGCACACGGAACGGGCACATGACATCTATCGGGCACGACACCCTCAAAACACGCCGCACCCTGAACGTCGAGGGCAAGGCCTACGATTACTACTCCCTGCCCGTGGCGGCGAAGACCCTGGGCGACTTTTCCCGCCTGCCGGTCAGCCTGAAAGTGCTGCTGGAAAACACCCTGCGGTTCGAAGACGGGCGCAGCTACACCACTGCCGATGCGAAGGCCATCGTGGAATGGCTGGCGAAGGGCTCGTCCACCAAGGAAGTGCCGTTTAAGCCCGCGCGCATCCTGTTGCAGGACTTCACGGGCGTGCCGGCGGTGGTGGACCTCGCGGCCATGCGCGACGGGCTGACCCGGCTGGGCGGCAACCCGGCGAAGGTGAACCCGCTGGTGCCTGTCGATCTGGTGATCGACCATTCCGTGCAAATCGACGTGTTTGGCACACCCGCCGCGCTGCAAAAGAACGTCGATATCGAGTTCGAGCGGAACGAAGAGCGCTACAAGTTCCTGCGCTGGGGCCAGGACGCGTTCGACAATTTCCGCGTCGTGCCGCCCGGCACCGGCATCTGCCATCAGGTCAACCTGGAATACCTGGGCCAATGCGTGTGGACGTCGACCAACGGCGGCACCAATTTCGCCTACCCCGACACGCTTTACGGCACCGATAGCCACACCACCATGGTCAACGGCCTGGGCATCCTCGGCTGGGGCGTCGGCGGGATCGAGGCCGAAGCCGCCATGCTGGGACAGCCCATCGCGATGCTGATCCCCGACGTCATCGGCTTCCGCCTGACCGGCAAAACCGCCGAGGGCATCACCGCCACGGACGTCGTGCTGACCGTCACGCAGATGCTCCGCCGCAAGGGCGTGGTGGGCAAGTTCGTGGAGTTCTTCGGCCCCGGCCTGGACGATCTCGGCCTGCCGGATCGCGCCACCATCGGCAATATGGCACCGGAATACGGCGCGACCTGCGGCTTTTTCCCGGTCGACAAGGTCGCGCTGGACTACCTGCGCCTGTCCGGCCGCGACACCCACCGCATCGCGCTGGTCGAGGCCTACCTCAAGGCCCAGGGCATGTTCCGTGAGCCCGGCCAACCCGACCCCGTCTTCACCGACACGCTGGAACTCGACCTTTCCACGGTGGAACCCAGCATGGCCGGCCCGAAGCGCCCGCAGGACCGCGTGGCGCTGAAGGATATTACCTCCAGCTTCAAGGCCGACCTGACCAAGGGATTGGGCGTGCCGGCGAACGAAGCCAACGTGTCCGTCAAGGTGGAGGGCAAGAACTACGAGCTGACCCACGGCGACATCGTCATCGCGGCGATCACGTCCTGCACCAATACCTCTAATCCTTCCGTGCTGGTCGCGGCCGGGCTGGTGGCGCGTAAGGCGCATGCCAAGGGCCTGCGGCCGAAGCCCTGGGTAAAAACATCGCTGGCCCCCGGCTCGCAGGTGGTCACCGAGTATCTGGACAAGTCCGGCCTGACCGCCGACCTCGATGCCATCGGCTTCAACACCGTCGGCTATGGCTGCACCACCTGCATCGGCAACTCCGGCCCGCTCGATGACGCCATCGTCGATGCGATCGAGGACAACCGCCTGGTCGGCACCGCCGTGATCTCCGGCAACCGCAATTTCGAAGGCCGGGTGCACGCCAACGTGCGCGCGAACTATCTGGCGTCCCCGCCGCTGGTCGTTGCCTACTCCCTGCTGGGCAAGGTGACGGTGGACATCACCACCGAATCCCTCGGCACCGGCAACGACGGCAACCCCGTCTACCTGCGCGACATCTGGCCGACCAACAAGGAAATCTCCGACATCATCGCGACCAGCCTGTCGCGCGACCAGTTCCTGAAGCGCTACGGCGAGGTCAGCAAAGGCCCGAAGCAGTGGCAGGAGATCGAGATCGAGGCCGGCGCCGCCACCTACCGCTGGAACGACGGTTCTACCTATGTGAAGAACCCGCCCTACTTCGACGGCATCACCATGGAGCCGAAGCCAGTCGGCAACATCGCCGGCGCGCGCGTGCTGGCGGAGCTGGGCGATAGCATCACCACCGACCACATCAGCCCGGCCGGCAACATCCGCAAGACCTCCCCCGCCGGCGACTATCTGCTGGAGCGGCAGGTCACTCAGGCCAACTTCAACAGCTACGGCGCCCGCCGCGGCAACCACGAAATCATGATGCGCGGCACCTTCGCCAACATCCG
>CAIYDT010000048.1 GCA_903924985.1 uncultured Acetobacteraceae bacterium | reverse complement strand
GCTCCGATTCTACCGGACGTTTCCGCGTCGCGTTAAGTCCGACACGCTGCTAGGATGAGCCGATGGCCAGTCATAGGGGATCCCGTTCCGAGTTGCTGGAACTCTTGCGCACGCACGAGGCGGAGTTGCGCGCCCGCGGGGTCGAGGGGCTCACGCTGTTTGGATCAATGGCACGCGGCGACGGCACAAGCACATCCGATGTCGATCTGGCGGTACGTTCCGGCGCCGGATTCTCTGCCGGCGGCTTCGATTACTTCGGGCGGCTCGACGCCCTTCGTGTCCGCCTGAGCGCGCTGTTGGGCTGCGACGTCGATCTCGTCGAGGAGACAGCCGCGCGGTCCCGTCTCCGGCAGGTGATCGAGCAGGAAGGTGTGCGTGCCTTCTAGCCGGCCGGCTGTCCGGTTCCTGGACATCCTGGATAATATCCGGCTGATCCAGAGCTACCTGCAGGGTATGGACCGTGCGGCATTCGAGGCCGACAGCCGAACCCGGGATGCGGTCGAGCGTTGCCTCGAGCGGCTGAGCGAGGCGGCTACGAAGCTGGGCCCGCAGGCTGACGAACTCGCGCCCGGGCTGCCCTGGCAGGCTGTGAGAGCGTTCGGCAATGTTCTCCGCCATGCTTATGACCAGGTTGATCCGGCCCGAATCTGGGAGATTGCAACGGGCGATCTGCCACGTATAGCCGCTGCGGCCGAGGTCGCGCTTCAGCGACTGGACAACCCAGATGATTCCTAGCGGACGTCCGGAATAGCCGGCAGCCTGGCCTGTGGCCCTCGAGCAGGTTCCGCGCTCCAGATGTTCACGGGAGGGGCGCATCGTTGGCTTCGGGTCTGCGCATACGATCAGCCCGCGAACCCGGAGGCGCCTAGGCATTCCAGAGGTCGGTGACCGGCGAAACGCGGTCCCGGGAAGCCGTTCGCGTCGCCCGCCGCCTATGGCCAGTAGGGCGGCGCCAAGATTTCGGGCAATGGAGAAACGTAGTCTGCTGAGCCTTTTGCCGTCTCCGCTCGCCGCCGAACACCGGTTCGGTGATGTTGTTGCGCCAGGCATCGCCGGATTCGATGTAGCTCAGCGCGGTGTCCACCGATTTATGTCGGGACTGGCGCATCAGGTCGACCAGCGGCAGCTGCAGGTCGCCGGCGGTGGTCAGCAGGCCGCGCCGCAGCGAGTGTCCGGAGAATTTTTTCGGATCCAGCCCGGCCAGCAGGCAGGCCTGTTTCATCAGACGGGCGACGATCTTGTCGGACATCGAACCCGTCATCAGGGCGCCGGCGCTGGTGACGCCGCAAAACAGCGGCCGTTCCGCGCGCCAGGCTTGCGGGCCTGCGAGGCCTGCGAGGCCCGCGGGACTTGCGAGGTCTGCGAGACCTGTGGGGTCCGCGAGGCTTCCACGTTGTGTGGAGGGAGGGCAGGGGGCTCCGTCTCGACCGGGGGCTGGGCCCAGTCCGGTGCCGCGCTGCGGAACGCCATCCACGCCTCGAACGCCGAGACGGGGCAGAACTCCGGATCGCGATGGTTGGCCCAGATCGCGATGGTGCGGCCCCTGCCATGCTGATCGGTTTTGCTTCGGCGCACCAGGACGCTCAGGCCACGGTTTTCGACAACTTCGATGTCGCCGATGGTCAGCGCGACGATTTCCGTGCGGCGCAGGGCGGCGCCAAAACCGATCAGCAGCAT
>CAIYDT010000047.1 GCA_903924985.1 uncultured Acetobacteraceae bacterium | reverse complement strand
TTCACGTCAATACCATGGAGGGGTTCTGGTCGCTGCTGCGATCCTGGTTGCGCCCGCACCGCGGTATTTCGCAGGAGAAGTTACCGCTCTACCTGGGTTTTTTCCAGTTCGTCCATAACGCCCGCAAACGCGGGAAAAACCCCCTCGCAGCGCTGGTCGGAGCCATCGTCGCATGAAAGAAGACCCACCACCCCGGAACACAGAATGAGCCTTCTGATATAGGACGGTGGGTGCTGAATGCGACGTTATAGGCGGCACACAGCCCCGACCGGCCATTCACCCTGGCACCTCACCGGCGCGGCGGATCGTACAATCGAACCGCCGCGCCAGGGGGGGCTTACGGTCCTACCAGGAACCGGTGTTGGCCATGCTGGTCCAGGGTTCGGCGGGCGGCAGTCCGCTGCCGGTCTGCAGCAACTCGATGGACACGCCGTCGGGCGTGCGAACGAAGGCCATGCGGCCGTCACGCGGCGGGCGGTTGATCGTTACGCCATGCGCGATGAAGGCGGCGCAGGTGTCGTAGATGTTCTCCACGGCATAGGCGAGATGCCCGAAATTGCGGCCGCCGGTGTAGCCGCTCTCATCCCAGTTGTAGGTGAGTTCGACGGCCGCCGCCTCATCGCCGGGGGCGGCGAGGAAGACGTTGGTGTAGCGGCCCTTCTCATCCGGACGGCGGCGGATTTCGCGCAGGCCGAGTACCTCGAAGAAGGCGATGGTGTCTTCGAGGGAGCTGACGCGGATCATGGTGTGCAGATATTTGGTCATGGTGTTTCCTTTGGTCAGGGGTGGCGCGGCGGGCAGGGCGACGTGTGGTGACAAGAGTGGTGAGGATCGCCGCCAAGGGTTTCCCGATCGGCTAACATCACCCCCCTACTTCACCGGATCCAAATCTCGCGCCCCGAGCGTGCGCGCCCGGATCGCTTCCTCCGGCGCCTCCCGCCCATGATCGGTAAACGCCCGCTTCACCGCCTCGGTCGAGGGGGCAAAGATCGCTTTCCGGTTCTCCCGTGCCCAGGTGTTCGACCCGACGATCGGGTCCAGCGACCCCTGGAACACCGGCATGACATACCGAGCAAACAGCTCATAGCTGCGCATGGTCTGTTCGCGGGTGGCCCATTCGTGGGCGCGGAACAGGATGCCGCCGAAGCCGCCGTCGCTGTAGCTTTGCAGGCGCTGGATGCCCTTGATCACCGTCTCGGGTGAGCCGACCAGCGTCGTCCCCATCTTCACGCCGTCGCTCAGCGGGTCGTCGGCGCGGCCGGGCGGGCGGCCGAGGGTGTCCTCAAAATAGGTCAGAGTTTCGTTGCGCTCGCCCTTGCGGACCTCGCGCAGGGCTTGTTCGTCGTCCTCGGCCAGATGGGCACTGACCACGACGCGCCACTTCTTGCGGTCCATGGTCTTGCCGTTCTTGGCGGCGGCCTCCTCGGCGATCTTCCATTGCGAACCCAATGCTTCCGGCCCGCCCGGCAGGCCGGCGCCGATCGACAGCACGCCCACGCCGTGGGTGCCGGCGGCGATCATGCCGAACGGCGTGATCGTGCTCGCCACCGCGATCTCGAAATGCGGGTCCGAATACGGCGCGAGATGCAGCCGCGCCTGGTGCATCTCGAACCAGTCGGATTTGATGGTGACGGGGTCTTCCATCTTCAGCAGGCGCATGATGGCGTCCATCGACTCCAGCATGCGCGGGCGCTGGGTGGTCGGCTCGATGCCCAGCATATACGCGTCGGACGTCAGCGCGCCCGGCCCGCAGCCCAACATCGCCCGCCCGCGGGTCATGTGATCCAGCTGCACCCAGCGTTGCGCCACCATGAATGGGTGGTGGTAGGGCAGGCTGGTAACGCCCGATCCCAGCCTGATGTATTTCGTCTTCTCGGCCGCCGCGGCGATGATCAACTCGGGGGAGGCGATGGTCTCCCACCCCGCGGAATGATGCTCCCCGATCCAGGCCTCGTCGTAGCCGAGGTGGTCGAGCCACTGCAGCAGCTCCACATCTCGCTCCATCGACAGGGTCGGGTTTTCGCCGATGCGGTGGAAGGGCGCGAGGAAGATGCCGAAATTTAAGCCGCGATGGGCCATGGGGACGCTCCGTGAGTGATGCCGCATTGTGCCTGGATACCGGCCGGTAGCCAAGCCGGGCCGGGCATGGCAGTTTTGCCGCCGAACGTCGCAACAGAGGGAAACAGCGTCATGCGTCTGGAAAACAAAGTCGCCATCGTCAGCGGGTCCGCATCGGGCATGGGGGCGGCGACCGCCCGCCGCTTCGGCAAGGAAGGCGCCAAGGTGGTGGTCGCCGACATGCTGGAAGCGGAAGGCCGCGCCGTGGTGAAGCAAATCACGGACGCTGGCGGCACGGCCATGTTCCAGCCGTTGAACGTGACCGACGAAGCCAGTTGGAAATCCGTCGTGGGCGCCTGCGTCGCCGCCTATGGCCGTCTGGACATCATGGTCAACAACGCCGGCATCTCCGGCAGCGCGGTCAACGACCTGCTGGAAACCGGCATTTGGGACCGGGTGATGTCGGTGAATGCCACCGGGGTTTTCTTGGGCACCAAGTTCGCCGTGGAGCAGATGCAAAAGAACGGCGGCGGCTCGATCGTAAACCTGTCGTCCATCTCCGGCCTGGTGGGTCAGACGATGGTGCACATGAGCTACAACGCCTCCAAAGGCGCGGTGCTGACGATGACCAAGTCGACGGCGGTGCAGTTTGGGAGGGACGGGATTCGCGCCAATTCCGTGCACCCGGGACTGATGCCCCCGATGCGCACCTCCGGCGCCACCGCCGATCCGACGGTCCGGGCAAAGATGCTGAAAGCCGTGCCGCTCGGCCGCAACGGGGAGGTGGATGAGGTCGCGAACGCCATCCTGTTCCTGGCGTCGGACGAGGCATCCTACATCACCGGCGCTGAGCTGTATGTGGATGGCGGGTATTTGGCCATGTGAGGTGTTGCCCCGCTGCCAGTCGTTACAACCATCTGCTGGCAGTGGGGCGCGACGTCAGGTAACAGTCGCTTGGCTGGGCATCCGGGAGCTGGCAGGACCGGACGAAACACTGTGGCCTCATTGTTGCTCCGTGGTCGAAGCGTCCAGGCGGGTGAGGGAAAAAATATCGATCTTGTTGCTGGATAGCAAGGGAAGTGCTGGTAGCAGATGCAGACGCCGCGGCCGCATGTAGCCGGGTATCCGTGCAGTCAGAAGTGCATCCAGCCGTAGTCGCGTTTCAGCGTGCCAGCGGGGTTCGACGGCGACAAATGCCACAAGCTCTGGACCGACTGGTCCTGCTATAGGGAGAACCACCGAATCATGCACAGCGGCATCGCCGCGGAGGATCGCTTCGATTTCTATCGGCTCAATGCGATGGCCGCGCAGCTTAAGTTGCCGGTCCGATCTGCCGATAACCAGGAAATTGCCGTCGCTGCGCAAACGTACGAGGTCGCCCATGGCGTAGTGTCGCCAGCCGGATTCGGTATCGACCTCATAGCGCAGCCGCCCCTCGATGCAGCGCCCCTCCTGCCATTCGCCGATGGCGGTGTAACGGCTGCGGATAAATAGTTCGCCAGCTTCGCCGTCGGGAGCAGGGGTGCCATCCTCCCGAATGACGGCAAACTGCGTGCCGGGGATCGGACGGCCCGCGGCAACCTGTGCGTCGGCTGATTTTTCCGAAGTCGGAATAAAGCGCATTGCGGCCTGTGTCTCGGTCGCGCCGTACACCATCTGGATATGGCTCGTTGGCGGCAGGCACGACCTCAATAGCGCGAGGTCGGCCGCAAGTAGCGCTTCGCCATTGCTTGAAAGTACCCGAACGGATGACATGGCCGCGCTGGCGCCGGGCATTTGCGCAATAGCGCGATAGATCGCGGGAACGCCCATGACGGCAGTGATCCGTTTGTCGCGCAAGCGACGGAGTACCCGTGCCAGGCCGTAACGTGCGATATCGACCCGATGCAAGGCCGCCCCGCTCAGGAAGGCTGCCAATGCATTTAAGAGAGCGCCCATACTCGATGGCGTATTGAACGATAAATATCGATCCGTTGAGCCCAGATGGGCGCTGTTCACCAACAAACCTGCCCTGTGCAGCACGCTGCGTTGACTATGTACGATGCCCTTGGGTTGTCCGGAGCTCCCAGACGTCCATACCACAAAGGCCGGCGCGTCCTGAGCGAGCGGGCGGGCGGCGAACGGCGCTGCCGCACGCGCCGTTGGCTTGATGCATATCAGGCCTGGAAATTCGTCTTCCGTAATTATCGCGGCCAGGCGGCTGGCCGCGACCAATTTGGCAAGCCGATCAGGGGGATCCATACGGTCAAGCAATACCGCCGGCGTGGCCGCCAACAGGCATGCCAACAGCGCGATCGGACCCTGTCTTGTATCATGGAGCCGAATACCGACAGGTTGCGCCGGCGGGACGGCAGCGGCGATCGATGCCGCAAGTGCATATATCGCGTCCATCAGGGTGCCGTAGGTCACGATGCCCTCGTCATCCTCGATAGCAATACGATCTGGCGCGGCTTCGTTCTGGGCGGCTATCAGCGCTAAAATCGGCGTTTCAGGGCCATGGATGGGATCGAACGGGCTGAACGCGATGTCCGGGCCTTCAAAATCGATCGGTACATCTGACGCGGAACGCCACGGGATGCTTCCGGCAAGGGTCTGTTCGCCCGGCGTTGGCATGATATTACCTTCAAAAAAATCGATTTGACGTCAATGAGCCAGATTCAAGGCGCCACGGTTTTTACTGCGGACAACCGGATTTGCAAGCCCGTCGTACGCCCTGTTCGATAGTAATGATACGAAATATTAACTAAAATCGACAGGCCACGCGGAGCCGGACGGTGAATGGTCGCTCCCGTGTTGATCGCGGATAGGTCCACTCGGTCTTGGCATTGCCGTACCAAGGTCAGAGTAGCAAATTCAAGCACCATACGCACCCGGACCGGTCATATGATAAAGCCGAGGATGCAACGCAGCGAGATCTTCAGGAGACGTGCTTACCCCTCAAACCCCGGCCGAGGCACCAAACTCATTAGCACACGCCCGAAGCCGCCATCGGTGCAGATGTCTTCTCCGTTCACGTAGCCGGCGCGCGCGCTGGCCAGGTACACCACGACATCGGCGATATCGTCCGGCACGGCGACGCGGCCGAGCGGCACGATGCTGGCGCGTTTTTCCGCCACGCCGGGGGCTTGGTAGAAGGCCTCGCTCATGGGGGTGCGCACCAATCCGGGGCTGACGACGTTGCTGCGGATGCCCGAAGGACCCCACTCCAGCGCCAGTTGCTGCGACAGCATCACGACCCCGGCCTTGCTGACGCTGTAGGCGCCGCTGAACCCCTGGGGAAAACGCGAGGCAATCGACGCGATGTGCACCAACGCGCCACTGCGCCGCTCGATCATCTTTGCGCCGAACGCCTGGGCGCAGAGGAAATAGCCGGTCAGGTTGACCGACAGCAACTGGTTCCACTCCGCCAGCGGCAGCGTCGCGATCGGCCCCGGCCGCAGCAGCCCTGCATTGTTCACCAGCACGTCCACCGGTCCCGCCAGCGCCGCCGCTTCCGTCACGCTCGCGGGGTCCGACACGTCGCACGCGATGCACGGCGCGTCGGCGCCGAGCGCCCGGACCGCCGCCTGCGTCAGTGCGCAGGTCGCGGCATCGCGGTCCAGCAACACCACCCGCGCACCCACCCGCACCATGGCCAGCGCCACCGCTCGGCCGATGCCGCCGCCGGCGCCGGTGATCGCGCAGACCTTGCCCTTTAAGCCAAGCCAATCAGTTGCATCGGTCATCGGTTTCCTCCATCCTATCTTCACTAACTGGTTCGTATAGCAGCGTTAAGCCGAGGGGATAAGCACACGTGCCTCACATCGCCCCGCGCAAGCCAGACGCCGAAAAAACCCGCCAGAACATCCTGGCCGTCGCGCGCCAGGAATTCGCCGAACACGGCCTCAGCGGCGCGCGGGTGGACGCCATCGCGGCGCGCATCAGCACCACCAAGCGCATGATCTATTACTATTTCGGCAGCAAGGAGGGGCTGTATCTCGCGGTGCTGGAACAGGTCTACGGCGGCATCCGCGGGCTGGAGCAGACGCTGGACCTCGATCGCCTCTCGCCGATTGAGGCGCTGCGGCAAATGATCGAATTCACCTTCGACTACCACGAACAGAACCCCGATTTCGTGCGCCTGGTCAGCGTGGAGAACATCCATCACGGCGCCCATCTCAAGCAATCCGAAACGCTGCGGAATCTTAACTCGACCGTCATTGCCAGCCTGGCGACCATCCTGGAGCGCGGCCGCACCGCTGGGCTGTTCCACACCGATATCGACGCCGTCGACCTGCACATGATGATCAGCGCGCCATGCTTTTACCGCGTGTCCAACCGCTACACCTTCGGCACGCTGTTCGCCCGCGACATGGGCGCGCCCGAGGTCAGGGAGCGGCACAAGCGCATGATCGCCGATTCCATCATCGGCTACCTCGTGGGGTGTGCTACTATCGCTGCATGAGCAGCAGGGAAATCCAGGTCGTCTCCGGCGCCGTCATCGCATATCGGCTGTTCGACATCGCCGATACGATCGATCTGACCAAGGCCGAGGAGCTGTGGACGCAGCAGCAGATCAGCTCCGCCGTGACCCGTGGGCGGTTGGTCTCCGCCCCCCCAAAGGCGCTGGCGTTCGGCGTGGCGCCGCTGGACATCTCGCTGGAAACCGTCGCCGTGCGTCTCGGCGATGCCGAGGTTCGTGCCGAAGCGTCCGCCCGTTTGTACGTATTCGGCGTCGCGCGTCTGGCGCTGCGGTTCTCCGCCGACAACCTGTCCTGGGGCGATTTTACGCGACGATTGAATGCCGTGGACCAAGTCGTTGGGCCGGCCTCGGGCAGCGATATCTGGAAGGGGTTGCTGGATCAGGTGCTCGCGACATTCCGTGCGGCGCTGGTTAAACCGCCGCCGACGATGCTGGAGGAGGACTATCTCATTGGCGTCGTGCGCGCCTTCGACGTGGCGCTGGACGCGGAGACGCTGCAACAACGGATCGACCTGGTGCCGCTGCTGTCCGGCGAAGACCGCCCTTTGTCGGAGGGTGCCCGTCGCGAGCTGCTACGCCAGCGGTTTTCCTACTATACCGACGATCTGGTCGTTCTGACCTGGGACAGAGCCTTCATCCACGAACCGCGCGGCGATTCCGACGTGATGGACGTGCTGGATGTCGCCAACGCCCGCCTGCTGGAAATGCGCTACTACGACCAGTTGCTGCGAACCGAATTGCCGCGGATGTACGACCTGGTGGAGGCCACCCAACGCGCCCGCCCGCTGCTCGGTTCTCGCCGTTTCGCCAACCTCGCTCGGCGTCTTTACATGCTGGTGGCCGAGGTGACCGAAGTGCGGGAGAAGGTCGATAACGCGTTGCAAGTGACCGAGGATGTTTACCTCGCACGCATCTATGCCTCGGCGCTGGATCTGTTCCGCGTGGCCGCGGTCAGCGCGTCAGTGGAACGCAAGCTGGCGATGATCCGCGACACCTACGCGGCGTTGTACGAGGAAGCCTCAGCGGGGCGTGCGGCGTTGATGGAGACCGCGATCGTCGTGCTGATCGTTGTGGAGATCGTGCTGGTATTCGTGCATCCATGACGGTAATGGAATGCCGCTACGCCGCCTCCTGATGCACGACCCCCAACAAGCGCGCCTGCAACGCGGTGTCTTCCTCAAGCGACTTGGCCGTGCCCTCGAATGCTACTTGCCCATTCACCAGCACGTATGCCCGGTCCACCAAGGGCAGAACCGTTTCGGCATGGTGCTCCACGATCACCATGGCCACCTTGCCGCGCAGCCGGGCCAGGGCGTCCATCACCTCTTTGACGATGGTGGGGGCCAGACCTTCGAAGGGTTCGTCCAGCAGAATCAGCTTCGCCGGCACCACCAAAGCGCGCGCGATGGCGAGCATCTGCCGCTCCCCGCCCGACAGGCTTTCGGCCTTGGAACGTTGTAGGACCTTTAGTTTGGGGAATATGTCGAAAATTTCGTCCAGCGAGGCCCCGCCTGGGCGGGTGGCGATTTTCAAATTGTCCAGAACGGTGAGGTTCGGGAACAAGCGCCGACCCTCCGGCACCAGCGAGATACCGCGCTGGTTGATGTCGTAGGATTTGGCGTTGGTGACGTCGGCGCCAGCCAGCGTGATTGTGCCCGAGGATGAACGAACCGTGCCGGTAATCGCCCGCAAGGTGGTGGTTTTGCCGACTCCGTTGCGGCCCAGCAGCGCGACTGCTTCACCCTCGTGGACGACCAGCGAAAGGTCCTCCAGTACGACGCTGCCGGCATACCCGGCACGCAGCTTGTCCACCGTCAGGATCGGCTTGGCGGCGGCGTGGGTCCGAATATCGGCATCCGACGGGGCAGGCGGCGGAACGATGCGCTCGGCACCCAGATACGCGCTGATGACGTCGGGGTTGGACGCGACTTCATTCGGGCTGCCGTCGGCGATCAGACGGCCCTGGTGCAGCACGGTGATGCGGTCGGACAAAGCCAGCACGCGGTCGATGTCGTGCTCGATCAGCAGCACGGCGTGGGTTTCCGCGAGTTGCCGGATCAGCGCGCCCACCACCTGGCGGTCGGCCTCGGCGAGACCGGCCAAAGGCTCATCCAGCAGCAGCATCTTCGCATCGGTCGCCAGCGAAATGGCGATTTCCAGCAGGCGCCGCTGGCCGTGGCCGAGGGCGGCGCAGGAATCGGCTGCTCGGTCTGCCAGGCCAACAGCCGCGAGCAGCGACCAGGTGCGGGCGTTCATATCCTCGTAATCATAGGCATCGCGCCACAGGCCGCTGCTCCGCGGGTCCTGCGCCTGCACGGCGACACGAACGTTTTCAAAGGCTGTCAGATTGGGGAACACGCTCAGGATCTGGAACGACCGAGACAGGCCCAGGCGGATGCGCTTGTGCACGGGCATGTTGGTGATGTCGTGCCCATCGAACACGATCTTGCCGGCGTTTGGCTGCAAAATGCCGGTCATCATGTTGAAGAAGGTCGTCTTGCCGGCGCCGTTCGGGCCGATGAAGCTGTGCAGCTTGTAGGGGTAGACCTCCAGGCCGATGTCGGACGCCACCACCAGCGAGCCGAAGCGCTTGTGCAGGCCGCTCACGGTCAGGATGGGCTTGCTGGGGTCCAGCTTTTCGCTGCCGCCATGGAAGGGGGCGATCGCGGCTGGGCGTGGCGGAATGCCGCTTCGGGTGAGGGTCCAGTCCTCCCGCCCGCGCAGGCGGAATACCAGACCCTGGATGCCCTCGGGTGAGGCCAGAGCGAAGATAATCACGATGGGGGCGAACATGAGCCACCACGCCTCGGTGATGGCCGATAACCGGTCCTCCAGCAGAATGAAGGCAATGGCGCCCCAGAGCGGGCCGAGGAAGTGATGCACCCCGCCCAGCACCGCCATGAGCAGGGAGTCGCCCGCGTGCTGCCAGCTCAGGTTATCGGCGTAAGCGCCCTTGATCATCAGCGACAGCAAGCCGCCGGCGTACCCGACGAAGCCGCCCATCAAAACGAAGGACACGTATTTTATCCGGAACGTGTCGTAGCCCAGGCTTTGCGCCCGTTGCTCGTTGTCGCGCAGCGCCTGCAAGGTGCGGCCGAACGGGGAGTGGGCGATACGCCACAGCAAATAAAGCGCGATGGCGACGGTGATCACGGTAAAGACGTGGAACGACCAAGCTGTGGTGAAGGTCGGGCGCGGCAGGCCCTGCAGGCCGTTCTCACCGCCCGTGACCGGCGTCCACTTGAACGCGATTTCGAATGCGATTTGCGAAAATGCCAGCGTCAGCAGGGAGAAATACAGACCGCGGCGGCGCAGGATGATGGCCGCGATGATTGCGGCCAAAAGCAGCGAAAACACCACGGCGAAGGCCAGCGCCGCGAACTCGTTAGCGAAGCCGCGTTGCAGCTCGAAGGCGACGGCGTAGCTGGCGCAGCCGAAGAACACCGATGCGCCGAATGGCACCAGGCCAGTGTAGCTCACCAGCATGCAGACGCCGGCGCCGTACAGCGTGTAGATCGCGATTTGCGTGATCAGGCCGATGGGCGCGCCGATCGCGGCCCACAGGGCGGTCAGACCGGCGAGAACGAGGACGGTCCAAATGACCGGATGCCCAAGGACAGGATAACTGAAATGGCTCATTCGAAACGCTCCCACCGCTCACCCAGCAACCCTCGCGGCCGGAGCAGCAGCATCAAAGCCATGAACAGATACATGACGGCGCCGGAGGCTTCCGGCCAAAATTGGATGGTCAGCGCGATCACGACGCCGACCAGCAGGCCGGCGATGACCGCCCCGGCGAAGGAGCCGAGGCCGCCGATCGCCACCACCACGAAGGCGGGCATGATGGCGTTGGTCGCCATGGACGGGGTGATGGTCCATAGCGGTGCCGCCAGCACCCCGGCGATACCGGAAATGGCGCAGCCCAGTCCGAACACCCAGGTCAGCACTTTGGGCAGGTTGATGCCAAGCAGGCCGACCATTTCGGGATCGCGGGAGCCGGCGCGCAGGATGCGGCCGAACGGTGTGTGCTCCAGGAACAGCCACAGCGCGATCAGCACGGCCACCGTGGTCAGGAACACCGCGAAACGGTATTTTGTGATCAGGATCGGGCCCCAGATGAAGATGCCCGACAGGAAGGGCGGCGAGGAGAAGGGTTGGCCGATACCGCCCCAGATCAGGCGCACGGACGCCTCGACCAGCAGCGCCAGGGCGAAGGTCACGATCAGGCTGATCAGCGGTTCCTTGTCGTACAGGCGCTGGATCAGCAGCCGCTCCGCCAGCATGCCGATGGCGCCGACCGCGATGGGCGACAGGATGACGGCGGGCCAGCCAAAGTATTGATACAGCGTCAGCGCGAAATAGGCGCCGAGGGTGAAGAACACCCCGTGCGCGAAATTAACGATGCCAAGCAGGCCGAAGATGATGGACAGGCCGATGGCGATAAGGACGTAGAGCCCCCCGAGCACGAGGCCGCTCGCCAGCTGGGAGAGTAGGATGTCGAGCATGAGGACTCCTCGGTACCTTCGTCATGGCGGCGCAGGCCCGCCATCCACGACTTACATGGCTGCCACTGAGAAAGACGTGGATGGCGGGCCTTCGCCCGCCATGACGCTGTCGCGGGCCGAAGCCCGCTCAGGATTATCCCATCTTGCAGCCGATTTCCTCTTCCGTCCCGAACACCTTCGGCAGGTCGGCAACGTTCTCAGGCAAAGTCGCCTTCACATCGAAATAATCCCACTTGTCCGTGATCTTCTCCTTCACCGACACCGCGAGGTTGCGCACCAGCATCTGGTGGTCGAACCGGCGGTAGCTGTAGGATGTGGAACCCGCCTGGAATTTCCAGGCTTCCAGACCCTCGACGATCTTCATCGCGTCGGTGGACTTCACCGTGTCGAGCGTGTCGAACAGCGACTTGGCGGTGATCCAGCCCATCCAGGCTTTGTCCGCGGCCGGCTTGCCGTGCTTCTTCATGTATGCGTCGGCGAAAGCCTTTTCCTCGGGCGGGTTGTTGGGGTTGTTGTAGTACCACATCTTGGTGAAGGTGCCGTTCGCCGCTTCCGGCCCGACGGCCCAGATGTCGGTGTCGCCGATGGCGATTTCCACGAAGGGGATTTTGCCCTTCATGCCCAGCTCGTTCCACTGCTTCAGGAACGTGGACAGATCGCCGGCCGACAGGCCGCCCACGACCACGTCCGGCTTCGCGGCGCGGATTTTCAGGATAAACGAGCTGAAATCGGCGGTGTTCAGCGGTACTTCGTCCGACCCGACCTCGGTCCCACCGGCGGCCTTCAGCAGCTCGCGGGAGGAGCGTAGAATGTCCTGCCCGAAGGCGAACGACGCGGTGATGTGGTACCAGCGCTTGCCGTAGCTCAGCGCGTAGGGCGCCAGCATGCGGCACTGCACCACCACCGGTGTGTTCAACCGGAACGTGTAGCGATTGCAATTCTTGCCGGAGATTTCCGTCGCGGCGGCGTTGTCGCAAACGAAGGGGATTTTCAGCTCCGCCGCCTTGGCTTCTTCCGCCAGGGCGTTGGACGACAGCGAGCCGCCGAGGATCGCGCAGACCTTATTTTCCTCAACGAGTTTCTGCATGTTCTGCGTGGCGGCCTGCGGGCTGGGTTCGTCCAGCCACACCAGCTCGGCCGGTTGGCCCATCAACGTGTTCTTGCGCTCTTCCATCGCCAGGAACGTGCCGTTGGCCAGATACTCGGTCTGGGCTGCGATTTGTCCGGTCTTGGCCAGCAGGACCCCAATGCGGATGGGGTCGGCGGCGCGGGCGATATGCGGCATGGCCAGCGGTGCGGCGGCGAGGGCGGAGGCCCCCAGCAGCAGCTTGCGGCGGGGCAGTACCAAACCTGGTGTCGTGATCGTCATACTCTTTTTCCTCCCTATGGGTGGATGCCCTTGTCGGGCATCGGCGCGGTGAATCCAAGTCCTATCGTGACGGGCGTTGCTGGGCTTGCGCGGCCATGCGGACCGCGGCGTTGGTGGCGCCGTACTGCTGGTAGCCGCTGATACGCTGCACGAATTCGAAGAAGAAGCGCCCATCGAACGTGTCGGTGTAGGCGTGCAGGAATTCCCCCGATTCGTCCTGGTCGTATAGCAGGTTGTGTTGACGCAGGGATTCAATGCGGTCGTCCGGCAGGCCCCATTTGGCGCCGATGTCCTCGTAGTAGTTGGCCGGGATGCCCAGGACCCGGGCGCCGCGGGCCGAGGCTTGCTCCAGTGCGTGCACGATGTCGTCGGTGGCCAGCGCGATGTGGTGCACCCCGGCGCCGGCATAGGTGGTCAGGAAGCGGCCGGTGGCAGTTTCCCGGCTTTCCGACACGTTCAGCGGCAGGCGCACGGAGCGGTCGGTGCTGACCATCGTGCGGCTGCGCACCAGGCCGTAGGGGTCGGGAATTTCCCAGAGTTGGTCCGGGGAGAAGCCGAACACCGCATGGTAAAAGAGCACGAAATTG
This sequence comes from uncultured Acetobacteraceae bacterium, assembly GCA_903924985.1. Taxonomy (GTDB): domain Bacteria; phylum Pseudomonadota; class Alphaproteobacteria; order Acetobacterales; family Acetobacteraceae; genus Rhodopila. The sequence continues at coordinate 60,737 of CAIYDT010000047.1, read as the reverse complement.
TCCATCCGCCCGGTGGGCAGCGCCTGCGCCACGTGGTCGACGCTGCTGACCAAAGACGGCGGGGCTTCGTCGGGGAACAGGATGAAATCGTCGTCGTAGATCGTGCGGCCGGTGGGGGCGGGCTGCACCAGGTAGACCAGCGTGCCGTCGGGGGCACGAACGGCGGGGATGTTGCGCTCGCCCTCCCCGATGCGCTCATGCCATTCGGGGCACAGCAGGCCGGTGGCGCGCTCGATCGCCTGGGTTGCGTCGTCCACCCGTAGCGCCATGGCGCAGACCGATGTGCCGTGAAACTGGAAATGTTCGGACGCCGCGCTGTCTGGTTCGCTGTTCAGGATGAGGTTGACGCGGCCTTGGCGGAACAGGTCCACGGATTTGGAGCGGTGGCGGCCGGCATAGTGAAAGCCGAGGCCGCGCAGGGTCTCGCCCAGGCGGCGGCCTTGCTCGTCGTCCACCGCGAATTCCAGGAACTCCACGCCGTCGAATATGGGGGGAGGCGGCAGCTCGGTGGCGCCGGCTTCGGCCTCAACCAGCAGCAGCGACCGCAGGCCGTCCCGGGCCATCAAACGGGCAGGGGCGGCGCGGAATTCGTCGTTAAAGATTTCGAGGGAGATGGGGCCATTGTAGCCGGCCTTAAGCACTTCTTTAAGGAAGGCCGCGACGGGGAGCTGCCCCTGGCCAGGAAAATTGCGGAAATGGCGGCTCCAGGACAGCACGTCCATCGACAGGCGGGAGGCGTCGGCGAGCTGCACGAAGAAGATTTTGTCGGTGGGGAACCCGGTGGGATCGTCGTTGACGGCCAAAGTGTGAAAGCTGTCGACGATGAGGCCAAGGGCCGGATGGTTGGCGGTTTGCACGATTTTCCAGGCGTGGCGCCATCGGTTGACGTGGCGGCCCCAGGCGAGGGCCTCGTAGCCGATCCGCAGGCCGCGCCTCTGCGCGCGTTCGGCCAGCGCGAAAAAATCGGCGGCGGCGCGCTCGTCGTCGTCGATCGCCGCGGCGTGGACGTTGCTGCAAACGAGAAGAAGATTTGTCCCGAGGGCCTGCATCACGTCGAACTTGCGTTCGGCGCGATCGAGGTTGCGGGTGCGCCGCGGCTCCGGCATCGCCTCGAAGTCGCGGAAGGGCTGGAAGCAGGTGATGGTCAGACCCAGGCTGTTCGCCAGGCCTTTTATATCCTCGGGGGAGCCTTCGAAGGTGAGGAGGTCGTTTTCGAAGATCTCCACCCCGTCGAAGCCGATGGCGGCGGCGGCCTCCAGCTTCTCCGGCAGGGTGCCGCTGAGGGAGACGGTTGCGATCGATTTCAGCACGTGCGTCTCCTCTTGGTTGGCGTTGACCTGTATTAACTAGATGGTTAGTACATGGGGTGCAAGCCCGTTTTGGGGTATGGAGGTTCCAAAGTGCGAAAATCCGTTCTGATCGGCCTGATCGGCACCGGCATCCAGGCGTCTCGCGCCCCGGCGCTGCACCAGACGGAGGGGGAAGCGCAGGGGCTGTCCTATATCTACAAGCTGATCGACCTGACCGTATTGGGGTTGGGGGTGGAGGCGTTGCCGGCGCTGCTTCAGTCGGCGGAGCGGTTGGGGTTCGATGGACTGAATATTACCCATCCCTGCAAGCAGGCGGTGATCCAGTATTTGGACGAGCTGTCCCCGGATGCTCAGGCTTTGGGCGCGGTGAACACGGTGGTGCTGCGAAATGGGCGCCGGGTTGGGCACAACACGGATTGGTACGGCTTCGCGGAGGGGTTCCGGCGAGGGCTGCCCGATGCGGCGCTGGATCGCGTGGTGCAGTTCGGCGCCGGTGGCGCCGGGGCGGCGGTGGCACATGCGGCGCTGACGCTGGGGGTGAAACGGTTGACGCTGATCGACGTCGATCCCAGTCGCGCCCAGGCGGTGGCGGACCGGATTGGCGGCGGGCGGATTGTCGTGGGGACGGTGGATGCCATGGCGGCGGCGGACGGCGTGATCAACGCGACTCCGCTCGGCATGGACGATCATCCCGGGATGGCGTTCCCGGCTTCGCTGCTGCGGCCCGACCTGTGGGTGGCGGAGGTCGTGTATTTCCCGCTGGAGACTCAATTGCTGCGGGAAGCACGCGCCATGGGATGCCGGACGGTGGATGGCGGGGGAATGGCGGTGTTCCAGGCGGTTGAGGCGTTCCGGTTGTTCTCCGGTGTGACCCCGGACGCGGAACGGATGCGGCGGCATTTCCTGTCCATGGGGTAGCGCGGTAAGCTCCCCCTGCAAGGAGAGACCGCCATGCCGACCAACACCAACGTCGCCTTCCGTCTGGCCGAGGCCTTCGCCCGCCACGGTGTTACCGTCACCTTCGGTCAGAGCCTGCCCAGCGCGTTCCATCTGGCCGCGCCGCATGTGGGGATCAAGCAGGCGGCATACCGGCAGGAAAATGCCGGCGGCGCGATGGCGGACGGCTATGCCCGAATCTCCGGCAAGGTGGGCGTCGTCACCGCGCAGAATGGCCCGGCCGCGACGCTGCTGGTGGCGCCGCTGGCGGAGGCGCTGAAGGCCTCCATCCCCATCGTCGCGCTGGTGCAGGAGGTGGGGCGTGCAAACACCGACAAGAACGCGTTCCAGGAGCTGGACCATCTGAACATGTTCGCCCCGGTGGCGAAGTGGGTGCGCCGCATCGACCGCGCCGACCGGTTGGAGGACTACGTAGACATGGCCTTCACCGCCGCTGGCTCGGGGCGGCCCGGCCCGGCGGTGATCCTGGTGCCGGCAGATTTGTTGATCGAGGACGCCCCGCCCCCGTCGCCGCGCCGGGCTCGGCTTGGGTACTATCCCCTGGACCGTCAGGTCGCAGACCCCGCGTCGGTCGAGCGAGCGGCGGATTTGCTGGCTGGCGCCCGTAACCCGGTGATCGTGGCCGGCGGCGGGGTGCATCTGTCGGGCGCATGCGCGGAACTCGCGGCGTTGCAGGAGGCGGCGCATCTGCCGGTCGGCACCACCACCATGGGCAAGGGCGTGGTGGTTGAGGGGCACCCCCTGACGCTCGGTGTGGTTGGCTACGTCATGGGGCGCGGGGCGCGCACGTTCGCGATGCGGCCGATGATGGATCAGGCCGACGTGGTGCTTTTGGTGGGTAACCGCACCAATCAGAACGGGACGGATAGCTGGAAGCTGTTTCCGCGCGACGCCACGTTCATCCATTTGGACACCGATCCGATGGAGGTCGGGCGCAATTATGAATCCGAACGGCTGGTGGGAGATGCGAAGCTGACGCTGGCGGCTTTGAAGGATGCCATGCTGCGGCGGGATTTGTCGGCGCGGCGTGCGGCCAGGCCGGCGGTGGAAGCGGGGATTGCCGCCGCCGTGACCGAATGGCGTGGGATCGTTGCCGGGGTGCGGTCCCGCGACGGCGGCCCGGTGCGGCCGGAACGGGTGATGGCCGAACTGGACCGGCGAATGAAGGACACGGATATCGCGGTGGCGGATGCGTCGTATTCGTCCATATGGATCGTGGGTGGCTTGGCGTCGCGGCGGGCGGGGCAGCGGTTCATTACGCCGCGCGGCATCGCGGGGCTGGGCTGGGGGCTGCCGATGGCGATCGGGGCGCAGTTCGCCGCGCCCTCGAGCCGGGTTGTGTGCTTATGCGGCGATGGGGGCTTCGCGCATAGCTGGGCGGAGCTGGAAACGATACGCCGGCTGCAATTGCCTATTACGGTGATGGTGCTGAACAATGGCATTTTGGGCTACCAAAAGCATGCCGAGGACGCTAATTTTGGCGAACACACCGATGCGGTGGACTTCACCGAGGTCGATCACGCCGCCATCGCTCGGGCTTGCGGGGTGAACGGCATCCGTGTCACGCGCGGTGAGGATGTGGGGGCGGCGCTGGACGCGGCCTTCGCCTCCGGCAAGCCGGCGTTGATCGATATCGTGACCGATCCCGATGCGAAACCGCCGATCAGTGTGTGGGCCGGCTATTATCCGGAGCCGTTTTGACAGATCGCCCGGTTCTGAAGCTGGCGCCCGGCCAGGGGAAGCGGCTGCGCGCAGGCGCCCCCTGGGTGTTCAGCAACGAAATCGCCATGAAGCCGGAATACCGGAAGATGGAGAAAGGCGGGCTGATCCGGCTGGAAGCGGAGGACGGCGGGCGGTTCGGCACCTTCATGTTCAACCCGCACTCCTTGATCGCGGCGCGGTTGCTGGACCGGGATCCCTGGGCGGAGATCGACGCGGCCTGGGTGTTCCGGCGGCTGGAAGCGGCGGTCGCGTTGCGGGCGCGCATTTGCGACACCCCGTATCACCGGCTGGTGCATGCCGAGGGGGATATGCTGCCGGGGCTTATCGTCGACCGCTACGGCGATGTGGCGGTGGTGCAGGCGAATACCGCGGGGATGGACCGGTTGATGCCTCTGATTGTTTCGGCCTTGAAGACGCTGTTGCCGCTGCGGGCGGTGGTGGCCCGGAATGACTCGCCATCGCGCGCGTTCGAGGGGTTGGCGGACGACGTGCGCTTGATGTTCGGTGAGGATGGTTCCGCCGTGGTGGAGGAGGGAGGGGTGCGTTTTCCCGTCGATCCGCTGGGTGGGCAGAAGACCGGGTGGTTCTTCGATCAGCGCTACAACCGCGACCGGGTGGCTGCTTTGGCCTCCGGGGCTCGGGTTTTGGATATTTGTTGCCATGTCGGGGCATTTGGGTTGCGCTGTGCCGCCGCGGGGGCGTCGTCCGTCACGTTGGTGGATAGTTCCGCTCCCGCTCTGGCGCAGGCGCGGGATGCGGCGTTACTGAACGGCTTCGCGGACGTTGTGTCGCTTCAGCGGGCCGATGCGTTCGATGCGATGGGCGTTTTGGCGGGGACAGAGCAACGGTTCGATATCGTGATATGCGATCCTCCGGCGTTCGCGAAGTCGCGGAAGGATGCCGATGCGGGGCTGCGGGCATACGGACGTATGGCGCGTTTGGCGGCAGCGTTGGTGGCGCCGGGTGGGTTTTTGTTTACGGCTTCTTGCAGCCACCATGCCTCGGTGGAGTCCTGGTCTGGGCAGATTGCGTATGGGTTATACCGAGCACGACGGGAGGCGCGGATTTTGTGGAGCGGCGGGGCGGGGATGGACCACCCGGTGCATCCGCACTTGCCGGAGACGGCTTATTTGAAGGGGATGCTGGTGCATGTGGGGTAGGGGGTGCTTCATCCCAAACCGCCATGGTTGCGCTTGCCCCCCATCGTCACCCTCGGGTCACGCCCCCGGGGATGCCGGATAAGATCGATTGCCCAGCCGCCGCGTTGCCAAATACCCTGAGGTTCCAATGAAGATCAGCACCATGCTTCTGCTCAACCCGGACTCATCGGCTTACGATGGGCTGATGCACCGTATCGTTGGGGCCGCCCGGCAGATCGAGGCCGCCGGTTTCCCCGGCATTTGGGTGGGGGACTCCCTCGGGCGCGGCCGGCCCACGCTGGACCCGCTGGTCGCGCTGGCGGCCGTCGCGGCGGTAACGGACCAGGTGGAGCTGGGCATTTCGGTGCTGCAACTGCCGCTGCGGAACCCCATCGAGTTGGCGCACCGGGTGGCGTCGGTGCAGATGCTGTCGGGCAACCGGCTGCAACTTGGTGTCGGAAGCGGATCGAACCGAGCGGATTTCGAGTTGTTGGGTTGCGATTTCGACCACCGGTTCGGGACGATGAAGCGGTCGCTGGAGACCATGAAGAAGGCCTGGCGGGGGCAGCCGGTGAACACCGGCGGCACCCTGTCCACCTTCCCGGGGTGCGAGGGCGGGCCGCCGATCCTGATGGGCGCCTGGCGCAGCCCGCGCTGGATCACCTTCGCGGCGCAGGAATGCGCCGGTTGGACCCCCTCGGGCCGATTCAGCAGTTGGGACGACCTGGAATTCGGGATGAAAATCTATCGGGATGCCGGTGGCACCAATGCCGTGCTGGCCAACGTCGCCATCGATCTGGCCGACCGCCCGGGCTCGGCCGAGGTCGCGGCTGGGGCGCATTGTTCGTTGATTTGCCCGCCGGATGAGGCGCGGAAACGGTTGAAACGGTTGAAGGATATGGGGTTCGATGAGGTGCTGCTGATCTCGCACAGCTACGCGATCGAGGATATCGAGCGGGCGCGGGATTTGGTTTAGGGGGGCCGCAGAGGCAGCCCAACTCATCGAAACCGCGCTTGGCATCAAGATACTTGTGTCTCGCGCACTGGCAGAAAATCTATTGTCTGAGCCAAACCCAAAGCGTGCAACAGACATTTTCGATACGATCAACCGTCATACCCTCGGTCAAATCCTCAGGAGCTTAAAGAATACGTCCCTGTCGCTCGACACGCTGGAATCCGTTGTCACGAGTTAGATCCATAAACGCAACTGAATTTTTCATACGTTCTATCGACAGCACAATTTCCGTAGGAATTCAGATGAGGGTAGAGTAATTATGTTGGACGACCTTGACGCAATCCATAATACGCTTCTCGACAAGATATAGAGTACCAGTCGCGGCGGTACGCCTTTCAAGAGCCGCCCTTCGCCAATCGCACCCTGGCAGCATTCCGCCGGTTCGCGATGCGGGAAAGGGCGTGGCCAATATCCATAGTACCCACCTCCTCCGGATCATAGTCCTCGAGAAATTCCGCGACCTCCTCATGGTCCGGATGGGTGGGATCGGCCAAGGCTTCGAGCTTGTCGTAAAACCCCGGAATGCCGCCGCAATCCTCCGGCGGGCCGTTCCGCTCGCCACCGATAAAACGCGGGTAGGACTCGCTCGGCTCACCCTGGCGTATATCGGTGACAATCAGCCGGAGTTCCCAATCGTCGCCAAAGTCGTAGGTATAGTCGATCTCCGTCGTCGGGTGCCGCAGAACGTCGCGCAGGCGGACCTTGGCAGCGTCGGCGCGTGGTTCGGTGCCCCAGTCCACATCCATGGGCAGTCCATATTTCCGGTCTCCGATCGTGAACTCCCACAGATGATAGTCGAACCATCTCATGACGATCTGGATGACATCGTGCAGCACTTTGAGCGTGGCCGACGTCGGCATCTCGACCTGTCGCCAGATCAACGGGTCGCTGTCCAGCAACTCGACGCGGATGGTGCACACCTCGTTGAAGCTATCGGAGGCGGATTTGGTGGGGTCCTTGGCCATGCGCTCAGCATAGCAGCCGAGCGGCCGCTTTGCCAGTGGAACGCGTCTGGCCAAGCGGCTCAGACACGGAATTCGGCAGCGGCAGGGGCCATTCCACACGGCTGAATGCTGACGACGATGGTGAAGTGGCCCAGATTGGCCCTGCGGATACGTATAAAATCGGCCGCCGCGGCGCCCGCAGTTGTTCCCGGTCCGCGTCGGGATGGCCAAGGTCACGGAAAACGTTGCCGGTGCCCGGGACGATATGGAGAAGTCTACGGAAAAATCATCGTCCCCCGCCGCGTCACCACGAACGCCTCCTGCCGCGCCAAAAAATCCGTCACCGCCTCGGTAAATGCCTCCGGCCGCTCCGCCGCGATGGCGTGGCCGGCGTCGTAGACGAAGATCAGGTGGCAGTGGGGCAGCAGCGCCTTGTAGTGCCGCCCCATCTCCGAGGGCACAATCCCATCCATCGTCCCGAACAGCACCAGCACCGGGGTTTCGATCCCGCGCATCCGCTCTTGCAGCACCGCGTCCCGGTCCGGCCCGCGCAGCCGCCCGACCAGCGTCAGCATTTTCGCCCGCACTGCCGGATCGACCTCCGGGAATGGAGGCATCCGTTCGGGGTGGGCGTACAGGCGCCGGGCCATCTCCTCCGGGGTGCCCGCCGCCGGCCGGCTGCCCTCCGGCCGGATCGCCGCCGGGGCCTCCAGCACCAGCGCTCGCACGCGCTCGGGGTGCAGCGCCGCCAGCCACAGCGACACCTTGCCGCCGAACGACGTGCCCATCAGGTCGAACGTCTCGATCCCCAGCGCCCGCACCGCCGCCGCCATGGTGCCGGCGAGGTCCTGGATCGTAGCGGAGCGCGTGTTCTCCGCCGACTCACCAAATCCCGGCATTTCGAACGCGATAACCCGATGCTTCAACGCCAGCAGATCGTGGCCGCGGCTCAAGTGCAGCCCGCCGGCGCCGTGCAGGCACACCAGCACCGGGCCTTCCCCCGCTTCCATGAAACGGATGCGGAAGCCGTCGGCGTCGACGAAACCCTCATGAAATGACATCGCCACAGCCCCCCTCAAATATCGCGAACGCGCGGCAGAACCGCGCGGCCGAACAGCGCCAGAGCGTCCATCATCGCATCCAGGCTGTCGGTGCCGGGATCGGTCAACGAAATATCCAGCACGCCGGTGCCCACAACCTCCCGGCAGCGGCGGATTTGTTCCACCACGCGGTCGGGTCCGCCGCAGAAGCTGATCGGCAGCACCCCGCCGACATTGGCCTGTTGCCGCTGCCCGGCGATGTTGCGGGACGTATCGGCTGCGATCAGCGCATCGCGCAGCCGCCCGCCGATGGGGAAGGGGGGACGGGCATCGCGCCGCGCCAGCATCGCATCGGCCTGCTCGTCGGTTTCCCCCAGGATCATGTTCGCTCGGAAGATGATGTCGTCCGGCCCGGGCCTCCATCCGTACGCCTCGCATTCCTTGCGGTAGTGGGCGGTCGCGCGGGCCATGACCTCGAACGGGCCGTAGGACACGCCCATCCCCATGCGGTGGCGGGCGGCGAAACTCCCGGCCTCGGCGCTGGTGCCCAACACATAAGACTGAGGTCCGTTCGGTTGCCGGCAGGGCCAGATCGACACGGTACGGAATTGGAAATACCGCCCTTGCCAGCCGAACGCCTCCGGTTCGGTCCAGGCTTTCAGAATCAGCTCCATCCCCTCATCGGTGCGCCCCCGCGCTTCGTCGGCGTTCAGGTCATAGCTGAGATACTCATTGGTGGTGCCGCGCAGCAGGCCGGCGACGATGCGGCCGGGGGCCAGGGCCTCCAGCATCGTGAACTCCTCCGCCACCCGGATCGGGTTGCTGGTGGGCACGATGGGGCCGAGCAGCGCGATCTTGATGGTGTCGGTCTGCCCGATGAGCCAGGCGGCGGACACGGCCGGCGACGGCGTCAGGATGCGCGGCGAGTAATGGTGCTCCGACAGGCTGATCCAGTCGAATCCCAGCGCCTCCACGAACCGTCCCCGCTCGGCCATCCCCCGCAACGCGTGGGATACGGTGTCGGGATCGCAGGACCCGGAGCGTACCGGCCACTCGCGCGGCAGATCGGGTGGTAGGGCATAGCGGCCTGTTTCGAAATACGAGATTTTCATTGGCGTCCTCCGAAGCCGCGAGACTACCGGCCCATGCGGCAAATTTGCAACACTGGTGCCTTTTGGTTCTGCTGCGGTGCAGCGTTGATTTATATCAACGCTGGTCTGGCCGCCTGGATGGTCTCTGCCCCTTCGGCGCGCGGTCGCGCGTAGCGGAAGGACAAAGACGATGAAAAAATTACTGCTTGCCACGAGTGTTTTGACAGCGCTGGCATTCGCCGATGTGGCAACTGCTCAGGCGCAATCGACCGGCGATGCGCCGGTTGGTAAGGGGGCCGGTGCATTTATGATCCGTGGCCGCGTGATCGGCGTGATCCCGGAGAACTCCAGCAGTTCGCTGTCCGGCGCGATCAATACCGGCGGCGTCGGCACGTCGAATGCCGTCACACCGGAGGCGGATTTCTCCTACTTCATCACCGACAACATCGCCCTTGAGCTGATCGCGGCGACGAGCAAACACGACCTGTACGCCGTCAATTCGCCGCTTGGCGGCAGCTACCATGTAGGCAGCACCTGGGTTCTGCCGCCGACCTTGCTCGCGCAGTATCACTTCATGCCGCACGAGAGGTTCAGCCCGTACATCGGTGCCGGCCTGAACGTAACGTTCTTCTATAGCACCGCCCCGGCCCACAACGCGGTGACGTCGCTGGCCATGAGGAACGGCGTGGGCGCGGCGGTGCAGGTTGGGTTCGATTACAACTTCTCTGGCCGCTGGTTCGCCAACGTCGACGTCAAGCAGATCTTCCTGAACACGCAGGCCAGCATCAACGGCGGTGCGATCGTGGCGAAGACCGCGCTCAACCCGACTGTGGTGGGCGCCGGTATCGGCTACCGGTTCTGAACCCTACTCCGGCGGTTCCCCCGGGATCGGGGTGCGGCCGAGGCTGACAATCAAAGCGGTTACCTCCGCGATGCATTGTTCCGCCTCGGCCGCGCTGGTGCCTTTGGCCACCAGCGTGACCCCGTTGCCGGTGGGGCGGTAGAACGGGTAGCTGCCGAGGTCGATGTCGGGGTACTTGCCCTGAATCTCACTGAGACCGGCGGCGATAACCCCTTCTGGCATGCGGATGGCGTGCACCGATCGTGACTCGATCTTCGCACCGCCTTGCAGCCGGGGCGCCAGCCATTCGAACATCGACTGCATGACGCGGGGCACGCCCGCCATCACGTAGACATTCTCCATCTGGAAACCCGGCGCCACCGACATGGCGTTGTCGATCAGCGCCGCGCCGCGCGGCATGGTGCCCATGCGCTGCCGGGCCGCGTTGAACTCGCCGGGCTTGTAGGCGGCTTCCATGCGGGCGAAGGCGACGGGATGCGGCTCCCACGGCACTCCGAAGGCGGCGGCGATGCACTCGCTGGTGATGTCGTCGTGGGTTGGCCCGATGCCGCCGGTGGTGAAGACATACGTGAATTTACGACGGACCTCATTCACCGTATCGATGATGGTCTGGGCGATGTCGGGGATCACCCGCACTTCCCGCAGCGGGATGCCGAGCTCGCCCAAATGAACGGCCAGATAACGGATATTGGCATCTTGGGTGCGGCCCGACAGGACTTCGTTGCCGATTACCAGCAGGCAGGCGGTGGGGTTGTTCGCGGTCATGGCGTGGTACCTCAGAGGAAATCCCGCAACAGCGGGATCAGCGGTTTATCGGCGGGGGGCATTTCGTAGTCCGTCAGCTTCTGCGGCCACACCCAGGCCAAAGTCTGGTTCTCCCGCCCCGTGGGGGTGCCCTTCCAGCGGCGGCACAGGAACAGCGGCATCAGCAAATGGAACGTATCGTACGCGTGGGAAGCGAACGCGAAGGGCGCCAGGCAGGCGGCGCTGACGTCGATGCCCAGTTCTTCCTTGAGTTCCCGGATCAGTGCGACCTCCGGCGTTTCGCCTGGGTTGAGCTTGCCGCCGGGGAACTCCCAAAGGCCCGCCATTTTCTTCCCCTCCGGCCGCCGAGCCAAGAGGATTCGGCCGTCGGTGTCGATCAGGGCACAGGCGGCGACCAGTAGCAGCGGCTTGCCGCCGGCTTCATTCGGCGCGACCTCCGTGTGGCCGAAAATGTCGTTGCGGGTCGCGGCGAACAGCCAGATCGGGGTGCTTCTGCCGCGCGCGAGGAACTTGCCCTCCCCCTCGCCGGTTTGCCGCAACCCAATCCGCCGCAGCACAGCCGCGGACGCGGGGTTGTCGGTGGCCACATCAGCAACGATATGGTCGATGTTCAGATTGGCCAGCCCCCAGCGTATCAGCCGGCCCGCGGCCTCCGTCGCGACTCCATGGCCCCAGAAACGGCGTCCGACCCAATAGCCGAGGCGTCCGGTCCGGGTCGCCTTCTCCAATCGTAGCCCAACCACGCCAACCAGGACTTCCTGCCCGTCCTCATCGCCGGTGATGGCCAGGTGATAGGCAGTACCGGCACCGATTTCCCTTGCGGTGGACGCGATCCAATCGTCGGCCAGGTCGCGCGGGTAGGGGAAGGGAACGACCTCGAGATTGCGCACAACCTCGAAATCGTTGACCAGTCGGTGCAGCGCCTCAGCATCCGTCGGTGCCAGCGGACGCAGCATCAGCCGCTCGGTTTTCAACGGCTCGAAGCCGGGTGCGGTCGTTTTCTTGCGGGGTCTGGCAGGGGGCATGGGGTCCAGGGGGTGCGTGGAAACGCAGGGTGGCGCAGCCGGGCGGGGTCGCGCAAGGTTGCTTCGGCGATGCCCAGGGGAATCGCTTGAACGTCATTGCCAGCGCGTAGCCCCTTATTCGTCATCCCCGGGGCGTGACCCGAGGATGACGGTAAGGAGGTGGATTGCCGCTTGCCAAGCCAAATGCAAGCCCTCGGCCTGCTGGCGGAGGCTCGGTTGAACTCCGGTCCCGCCAGTGCCAAGCTGCTCTGAATATCAACGGGAGAACGACCAATGGCATTCGCGGTTCAACACGTGCACCTGAAGACGCCCGATCCAAAGGTGACGGCGCAGTACTACATCGACAATTTTGGCGGCAAACTGAAAGCCGACATCCCCGGTCGCGGCGTGCAGGTCGATCTGCACGGCTTGCAGCTCAACATCACCACCATCATCGCGGCCCAGAACCATGAGCAGCACCTCGGCATCGAGCACATGGCGGTATCGACTACCGACTATCCTGGCACCATGGCGACCCTGCGGTCCAATGGCGTGACCATCCTGGAGGAACTGCCGCCGAACAACGGCCGCCGCGTTGCCTTCGTGCAGGCGCCGGACGGGGCGCAAATGGAAGTGATCGAGAAGGTCTGAAGTATGGCCCTCAAGGACCGGATTCCGTTCGGTGTTTCGCTGCCGCACCGCTCCCCCGACACGATCGGTATGGACGACGTAAGGCATGTGGCTCAACGAGCGGAGGCACTGGGGTTTCGCGATCTTTGGGTGACGGAGAATACCCTGGATCACGTCAACTGCTTTGACCCCGTGGTTGTGCTGACCTACGCCGCCGCGGTGACCTCTCGCATCCGGGTCGGGTGTTCGGTCGTCGTGTTGGCCGTGCACTCCCCCAACATGGTGGCGCACCAGTGGGCCACCTTGGACTATGTCAGCGGGGGACGAGCGATCCTGGCGGTGGGGCTGGGGCGGGAGCACCACTACCGCGAGTTCGAGGTGCCGGAGGCCGGCCGAGTCCGCCGTTTCCGCGAGGAAGTGGACATCATCAAGGCCTTATGGACCCAGGACCGTGTCACATACGATGGCAAGTTCTACCACCTGGACGGCGCCACCATGGGCCCCAAGCCCGTTCAGAAGCCGCACCCCCCATTGTGGATGGGCGTCGGGCACCCCGACGCCATTCGCCGGGCTGCATCCATGGCCGATGGCTGGATGGGCTCCGGTGGGTCGAGCATCGCGGAGTTCGGGCGGTCGGTGCCTTTGTTGAAGGAGGCTCTGGCGGCGGCTGGTCGCGATCCGGAGGCTTTCCCGATCTCCAAGCGCGTCTTCATGGCGGTGGACGAGAAGCCGGAGCGGGCGCGGGCGGAGCTGAACCGCTGGTTTACCGAGGTGTACCATAACCCGCCCGGCACCGACGCTTCCGGCATTTGGGGCACCCCCGAGCAGGTGCGGGATAAGCTGGAAGCGCTTGTGGCGATGGGCGCTAACCATCTGATGCTCAACCCCATTTCCCGGTATGCGGAGCAGTTGGAGGCGGTGGCGGAGGTCGTGGGGTTGCGAGCGTGAGTGGCACGCTGTTTCCAATTCGTCATGGCGGGGCGTGACTCCGCTACCCGCGTGAGCGATAACTAAAGGAATCTCACCATGTCCCTGTCCCGCCAGTTCGCGGCTTTCGTGCACGGCTTGCGCTACGAAGACCTGCCCCCCGCCGTGGTCGACCGCGCCAAGGGTGTCATCCTGCAAGCCCTGTGTTCCGCGCTACTGGCGCGGGACATGCCGGCGACCCACGAAGCACTGGCCCTGGTCAGTGAGGAAGAAGCCGGCGGAGGCGGTGCCGCGACCGTCCTGTGCTCGGGCGCCCGGTTCACCAAAGCCGGCGCCGCCTTCGTTAACGCCGAGATGATCTTCGCCGGCGGCAAGTGGGACACGTTCCGCATGCTGACCCATCCCGGGGTTGCGATCATGCCGCCGGCTTTGGCCGCCGCGGAGGCCACCGGTTGCGATGGCAAGACCTTCATCACCGCCATCGCCGCCGCCTATGAGGTGCTGGAGCGCATGGCGTCCGAGTTCATCCCCACGTTAATGTCTCGCGGTTTCCACGCCGGCCCGGTGTTCGGCATTTTCGGCGGCGCCGTCGCGGCGGCTAAAATTCACGGCTTGTCCGAGGAACAAATCAACGGTGCCATCGCCCAATGTGTCAATCTGGCCGCGGGAAACCTGGAGGGTGCTCGGGCTGGCGGCGCGTCGTTGCGGGAAGGTGGGGCGGTCCGTAACGCCCTGCTTGCGGTCGCGCTGGCTCGATTCGGCAAGCCAAGCGGGGATAGTACCCTGGAAGGGGATGCGGGGTTCTATCATTCGTATCTCGGAAACAATCTTGGGCTGCTGCGATATAGCTACATCGGCGAAAATAGGACTGATTTATCGATAATAACCAAAAATTTAGGCGAGGATTGGATGTTCCTGGAGACGCTGTACCGCGTCTATTCCACCGCTGGTTACAACATCGCGCACGTCGACGTGACGGCGGCCTTATGCCGGGAAAGCGGGCTAAGCTACGCCGATATCGACCGGATCGAGGCAGTGGTGAACTGGTTCGAAACCGAATACCCAAGCCCGGCGTTTCCGTCCCGTGGGGGAGAGCCGGTGGTGGGAAGCACGCAGTATTTCTCTGCCTATGGCGCGGTGACCGGTGGCTACCCGCTGGTGCGCGGCGCCGGACCCGGTCCGGGGGAGAGTGACCCGCCAGAGGTGCTGGACCTGATGAAACGGGTAAAAATCATCCCGATGGTGCGGCGGACGCTGTTCGGGCCCAGGGTGACGGTGTTCGCGAAGGACGGCCGGGTGTTCACGAAGGAAGGCACCGGACGGGAATTTATCTGGGATTTTGAGACTCACGCCAAGCGCATGGCCCCGATTGCCGAAGGGGTGGCGACCGGGAAGGCCGGCTACGATGCGCTGGTGGAGCTATGCCGGGGCCTCAATGCCAAGGCGGGGGCTGGCCCCGCACTGATTCGCGCCACCCTGGGAGTGTGAGGATGTTGAAAACCCCCACTCTGCGTCTGGCTGCTTGTTCCCGTCACTGCCAACCCGAGGTCGCGGCACGAGGCGGTGGTTACAAAAGGCGGGCGACAAACCGAACCCCTGTCAAATACGGTTGCGAACCGTTGGATCATACGCTAGTGACAGGGATGTCGTGCCCGGGCACGATTCACAATAATTAAGACGAAGGCATCGCGGTGCGGCGCTTTGGGTTGACGGGGGTTGGCATGCTGGGTAGCGGTGCACGAATGGCAAATTGCCTTTCGTCAGATAATGACGCATGCCTTGCCATGGTGCCCGAATGTCGATGTTCGTTGTTCGTTCATAGCAGCCTTCCAAAATTGTCGCGCTGCCGGGATAGCTGCCTCGGACCGCACATCGCTGTGGAACGCTAATCATTTACGATATTCCGTACCAGGTCGGAGAGAAGGAATGCAGATGTCAGACCAATTCGATGCTTCGGCCGCCGGCCAAAATGTCGCAGATCAGTTGCCAGGTATTATCGATGCCATCGCGCTGGAGCATCTGCCGTCACGTGCCCCGTTTTTCGAACGCCTGGGCACACTGCCGCCAGCCGTGGTCGGCGATCCAAGGTTGCTCGGCGAGCTTTATCTCGTCTATCAGGCAGCCATGCATGCGACCCGAGCGGCGGTTTATTTTTTGCCGCATCTCGATAGTCCGGCCATGCGCCAGCGCAAGCTACGGATATTCATCGACGACGATGGCTTGCCGAATGGCGATACGCACCACTACCAGTTAACCCGGGCGTTCCAGAATATCGGTGCCGCCTGCCCGATCGGAGATGAGGAATTCGGCGAAGCAGACGAACTGGTCGGCCATCTGGATGCCCGGACGGCAGCCTTCGTGCGGCTTGCGAAGACCCTTTATGCACGCTCCCTGGGCCCCTGGTGCATCGTGGAGACGATGTCGGACAACTGGTTGCGGGCGTTGGCCAAGGGCCTCGCGGTGCATTTCCCGAATGTCGTCAAGGAACCGTATTTCGCCGACTGCTTCGATCAGGGTGTCGAGGAGCGTCACGCGCAGGAGGCGATCGCCGTCACCCAGACCGTCCTGGCGCGCCGCCCGGAGCTGCTGGCCGTGACGGTTGACGATGCAAAGGCCATGGCGGAAGCGCTCGATGGCGTATGGGTCGCCATGGACGAAATTGTATCGGCCGCCATCGAACGGCATAAGTTGGCTCAACCGGCCTCCTGAACAGGATAGTGCGGAGATAGTTCCCATGCCAGCATCCATCCGGCCGGAACGCGGCCAAACCGCCGCATTGACTGCCGGGGCAGATCGATGACGCAGTTGACCGGGTTTCTGGGGTGGTGCGTCACGATCTGTCAGCGGCGCTGGACGGCGTTGACCCAATGGTCGTTCAGCCTGACAACGAAGATGTTCCTGCTGGTGTTGCTGGCCGTCATGCCGGCAATCGCGATCCAGACCTACAACGAATACGACCTGCGCAAGTCGCGCGAGGACGACATCCGCAATAAGACAGTCCAGATCACCCGGCAGTTTGGCGAGGAGATGGGGGAAATCCGCGAAGGGGCTCGCCAATACCTGCAGGTCCTCAGTCAGCTTCCATCGGTGAACTCGCTCAAGGGTGAAGACTGTGCGCGCCTTCTCGAAACCCTGAATTCGAGGACGCCTTACTACAGCATGCTGGGTGTTGCCGATGCATCGGGTAATGTTCGGTGCGTCAGCCGGCCGACGTCGTTGACATCCGTTGCGGATTTTGAGTTCTTCAAACGAGCCATGGCGCAAACCGATCTCGCGGTCGGCAATTATTGGGTAGACCCCGCCAACGGCGTGAAGCAAATCCACTTCGGGCTGCAATTTTCCGAAAGCGATGGATCGTCAGCCGTCGGGGTTGTGTTCGCCGGATTGGATCTGCGCTGGCTGTCCGAACACCTCAAGGAACGCGGCCTTACCCCAACGCAGTCGATCCTGATCGCCGATCGGCTGGGTAACATCATCGCACGCCTGCCCAATGGGGACCAACTCGTTGGCAAGAACATGCGGACCGGCCATGCGGGCATCATGGACGGCAACACCGCGGGGTGGGAAGAAGCGAAGGGCGTGGACGGCGTCGAGCGCATCTTCGGTTACGTGCCCCCGGCCCTGCCGCCCCGGGACTTCTTTTTGAGTGCCGGCGAATCGAAGGCCGCGGCATTCGCCTCGATCGAGCAAGTCACGCAGCGCGGAATTTTCCTGATTTTGGTAGGTCTTCTGCTGGCCATGTATGCGGCGTGGCTGGGGGGCAGGATCTTCATCCAGCGGCCGGTGCGGGCCCTGCTTCAGGTGACGGCGGAGTGGCGCAATGGCAACTACGCAGCCCGCGGCCAAATCAAGGACCATCGCTCGGAACTGGGCCGGCTGGGTGTCGCGTTCAACGAAATGGCGGAGGCGGTGGCAGTTCGCCATACCGCCCAGTTGCATGCGGAAGACCGGCTGCATGAATTGAACAATACTCTGGAGGAGCGGGTCGAGGAGCGGACGCGCGAGTTGGTCGCGGCAAACCGAGCCAAGGCGCAATTCCTGGCCAACATGAGCCACGAAATACGCACCCCGATGAACGGGATCATCGGTATGGTGGAGTTGCTGCTGCTAACCAACCTCGAGCCACGCCAGCAGGTGTATGTCGAAATGGCGCAACGTTCGGCCGATATGTTGCTCTCGCTGATCACGAGCATTCTCGATCTTTCGAGAATTGAGGCCGGCAAGTTCGAACTGGAAACCAAGGACTTCGATCTGCGGGAGATTTTGCAAGACGTGACATATATGCAGGGGGCCATCGCCGATCAGAAGGGGCTGCGCCTGTCGCTATCCTTGTCGACCAACGTGCCGACGGCACTCGTTGGCGATCCGGTGCGGGTCAGTCAGCTAATCAACAACCTTGTCGGCAACGCGATCAAATTTACCGACAAGGGCGACATCGCGGTTGACGTAGTATTGAAGGAAGCAAACGCGAACACCGCTTTGATCCAGTTCGCAGTGCAGGATACCGGCATTGGCATTTCAGAAGCAGATCAGGCGGTCATATTCAACGCGTTCACCCAGGCGGACAGCAGCGACACGCGGCGGTTTACCGGCAGCGGCCTGGGGCTGAGCATATGCAAGGAACTCTGCGCCATGATGGGCGGAGACATCGAGGTGAGCAGCCAAGTGGGCATTGGCTCGACGTTCCGCTTTACCGCGCGCTTTGGACTACAGGCGAAAAGCTTGAGCCCGATTGACGTCCGGTCGGGTGTTGTTGCGAAACACCAGACTATCACGGATCATTCGGCCCCGCGCGATAACGAACCCATTGCTCCAGCGCCCAGGCATTGTGCCCTGGTTGTCGAGGACAATAGCATAAACGCCAGGGTGACGGTGGGCATGCTGGAATCCCTGGGTTGGGCGGCCGAGACGGCGGGTGATGGGATGGAGGCGCTGGATGCCCATGCGCGGCGCCATTACGATATCATCCTCATGGATTGCCAGATGCCGAAGATGGATGGTTTCGAAGCGACATCCGTGATCCGCGAGAGGGAAGCAGCGGGTTCAGCTCGCACCACGATCGTCGCGTTGACCGCGACAGCGGACCAAAACTTCCGCGAGCGCTGCCTGGACGCCGGAATGGACGAATATCTTTCAAAGCCATTCAGCCGCCAGCAAATCGCCGATATCCTTACGGTGGCGGCTCGGTAGCGGTGTTCGTTCCCGGTTCGGTGAGTCCCCGCTGGCGCCTCTCGTGCGGCTGGATCACGTTGTTTGTGGTTGGCACGGACCTGTTCGTCATCTCTCCGCTGCTGCCGGCGATCTCCGCTGAATTCGGGCTGTCCGCCGCCGCGGCCGGACTGACCGTCACCGTGTTCTCGGTGATCTATCTGTTGAGCGCACCATTGATTGGGCAGGTTGCCGACCGGATCGGGCGCCGCGGGGTCTTGATCGGGTGCCTGCTTGGCTTCGCCGCGGCGAACCTTCTGACAGGCGTTGCCTCGGGTTTCATGGGGCTGTTACTGGCCAGGTTCTTTGCCGGCGTAACAACGGCGGGGGTCTCTCCGTTGATCTACGCCGGTGTCGGGGAGGCCGCCCCTCCAGCGCGCCGGGCAACCTGGATGGGGATCGCGGTGTCCGGGTTGCTGCTGGCGCTGTCGGTCGGCGCCCCGCTGGGCACGCTGGTTGCGTCGTCCTGGGGCTGGCGTGCACCATTCTTCGTTCTTGCCGTGCTCAGTCTTTTTCTGCTGGTCGCCAATAGGCTGGTCTGGCCGGCCGATCCCCGGACCGATGCCGGTGCGTCGGGCGCGCTGCCTGCCTTGGGTCTTGCCACGGCGGCGTTGCGCCTCTTGCCGACGGTTCTGTGGGCCACGGCGCTGTACGCGGCGTATACCTATCTTGGGGTTTGGCTGACCGGAGCGGGGCTATCGTCCGCCGAGGTCGCGCGCGCCATCAGCTTCTATGGCGCTGGTGCCCTGGCCGGAACGTTGCTCGGCGGGCAAATGGCCGATCGGTTCGGGATAAAAGCGACACAAGTAACGAGTCTGGCCGGGCTTGCCGCGTGTCTGTTGGTCTTGGCCATTGGCGTCGGCACTGGGTGGGCTGCTCTGTTGCTGCTGCTGGCCCTGTCGATCTTTGCGCAACTGTTCTTCCCGGCCCAGCAGGCGGGGCTGGCGCGCGCTTTCCCGCAGCGGCGGGCGCTTATTCTGGCGTTGAATAACAGCTCGCTATTTCTTGGGATTTCGGGCGGGTCGCTGATTGGGGGGGCGGCCATGACGCTGGCGGGCTTCGGATTGGATGCGGGCATAGGGGCCGCGATCGCGTTCGCCGGGTTGGTCCTTGTCTTGGTATCGGACCCTAGGGACGATGGAGGTTAAGTTGCCTGGTGGATTGCTGGAATATATCTGTAAACGGAACTATTTTCCGAAATTCGTCCAACTTGATTTTATGATAGACGTCATGACCGAAGACAAGATTTTGACCGCAGCTGAATATGCTGGCCGGTATTTCACGCAAAGAACATAGCTAAAGATAAAGCCTATAGGTTTGGAT
Source organism: uncultured Acetobacteraceae bacterium (assembly GCA_903924985.1). GTDB lineage: Bacteria > Pseudomonadota > Alphaproteobacteria > Acetobacterales > Acetobacteraceae > Rhodopila. The sequence goes on along the minus strand of CAIYDT010000047.1, from coordinate 40,800 downwards.
TTTATACTTCCTTGGTGGAGTGCCCATCGTCAGGAATTTTTGGAAAAATAAATAAATTACCAGCCGATAAAACACAAGTGTTAACATTACATGATCGTTATTTTATGATAGTTGCCGATTCCTTGCGCCGGGTCGAGCGCTGCCGTTGATTTATCTGGGCGCATCGAATATCGCGCCGGGATTTCCGACCTGGGGTGGGTCTTGTACGTCTTCCCCCTACCCCCCAAACAAAGCCTCCACATCCGCCTCCGTCATCTTCAGCGCCCCACCCTTCTCCGCCTCCAGCACGCTCGCCACCAGCCCCCGCTTCTTGGCCTTCAGCGACTCCATCTTCTCCTCAATCGTCCCCAGCGTCACCAATCGGTGCACAAACACCTTCTTATCCTGCCCAATCCGGTGTGCCCGATCCGTCGCCTGATCCTCCACCGCCGGGTTCCACCAGGGGTCATAATGAATAACCGTATCGGCCGCCGTCAGGTTCAGCCCCACCCCGCCAGCCTTCAGCGAGATCAAGAACAGCGGCACATCCCCCTTCTGGAACTTCTTTACTGGCGTCCCGCGATCTTTCGTATCCCCTGTCAGGATCACGTAGGAAATCCCGTCCTCCTTCAACCGAGCCTCGATCAACCCCAACATCTCGGTAAACTGGGAGAACAACAGCACGCGCCGCCCCTCCTCCAGCATCACCGTCAGCATCTCCATCAGCCGGTCCAGCTTGGCGGACCCGGCCTTCGACCGCTCCACGGCCTTGAGCTTGATCAGCCGAGGATCGCAGCACGCCTGCCGCAGCTTCAGCAGCGCATCCAGCACGATGATCCCAGACCGAGCCAGGCCTTTCTCGGCGATCGCGGCTTTGACGCGGGCGTGCATTGACAGGCGAATACCCTCGTAGATGGCGCGCTGGGCGTCCTCCATCTCCACCACTTCGTTGATTTCGGTCTTCGGCGGCAGCTCGGGGGCAACCTCGTCCTTGGTGCGGCGCAGCAGGAACGGCTTCACCCGCTTCACAAGCTGTTCCTGCCGCTCGACATCGCCGCCCTTTTCGATCGGCCCGCGATACCGCGTCTTGAACCCCCGCTGAGACCCCAGAAATCCCGGCGCCAGGAAGTCGAACAGCGACCACAGCTCCCCCAGGTGGTTCTGCAACGGGGTGCCCGACAAGCAAAGCCGCTGTCCGGCGCGCAGCCGCAGCGCCTGGCGAGTCGTTTCGGCGTTTGGATTCTTGATCGTCTGCGCCTCATCCAAAATCACCACGCTCCATTCCTGCTCTGTGAGCACGGCGTGGTCGCGCGCCAATAAAGGATAGGTCGTCAGCACCAGATCGTGCTTGGGGATCTGCTTGAATAGCCGCTTGCGGTCCAATCCGTGCAGCACCAGCACTTTTAGCCCCGGCGCGAATTTTTCGGATTCCATCGACCAGTTGGGCACCAGGCTGGTGGGGCACACGATCAAGGCGGGGTTCGTTAGCCGTCCGGCGGCCTTCTCGATCAGCAGATGCGCCAGGGTCTGCACGGTCTTGCCCAGCCCCATGTCGTCGGCCAGCACGCCGCCGAGGCCAGCGCTGCCCAGGAACTGCAACCAGTTCACACCCTGTTGCTGATACGGGCGCAGCACGCCCTTGAAGGTTTTTGGCACGCTGGCGACGGGCATGGCTCCGCCCGCTTCCTTCAACGATTTTCCCAATGCCCGCAGCGCCTCGCCCCCCTTCAGCGCCAGGCCGGATCGTTCCTCCAGCCCCGCCAGATCGACGGCATCCAGGCGGGAGAACCCGATTTTCTCCGCGTCGGGATCGATGTTCCCGCCCGCCGCCAGCTCCATCAGCGCCTGCAAGGTGGGCCGGATGCGCCCGACCGGGATCGATAGCAGCCGCCCGCCGGGCATGGGGATGGTGAAGGGCGATGCGTCGTCCTTATCCAGCAGCGCCGCGAGGTCCGGGCGGTGAATCAGGCGGATCAGGGATGGAACCAGATCCACCCGCTCCCCGTTCACCATCACGCCCAGGTTCAGCTCCAGCCAATCGATACCGGAGCCCTCGATCAGCTCCGCGTCGATATCGCTGTCGGCGGTGTAGACCTGGAAGGCGAAGTTCTCATCCACCGAGGCGGTCCAGCCCGCGGCTTTCAGCTTGGGGACTACCCCGGTGACGAAGTCCAGCCAGTCAGTCTCCCCACGGGCCTTCACCAGCACCAGATCGTCCGTATGCGCATGCCGGTAGAAGCTCGGCGCCAGCTCCGACACCGGGGCAAAGCCGAGTTCCTTCAGCGTGGCCAATGCCGCGGCTTCCTTCCGCGGATCGCGCGCGGGCTCGTAGAAAACCCCGTTATGCGAGGCCAACTGGGCCTGTTTCAGCGTGGTGTAAGGCAGGCTCACCGGTGCGTAGTTGAATGACAGGCGCCCGAGGGGCACCTCGAACAACCCGCCGGGGATACGTTTGACCAAGCCACGCCCGCGATAGGGGTCGGCAGGCAAGGTGCCGGACAGCAGCCGCAAATGCGGCACCAACGGGCCGGTGCCCTTTTTGGACTCCTCGACCTGCCTGGGAACCGGCGGTTTCAGCCCAGGCAGCCGCTTTTCCACCTCGGCCCGCACCCGAGCGCTGAGGTCGGCCGGAATGGCCGGCGCGGCGAGCATTTTGGCCGCCACGTGCTTAGGCAGTTTCAGCGTGATCGGCCCCATGGTGCCGCGCACCGGGTCCACGTACCAGGGGGCGGGCACCCGCACCGCCAGCTTGCCGCTGGGCAGGTCCAAGGACGGGTACTGGCTGCCGTCCGGCGCCATCTGCCAGCTGAACTCGCCAGGGACCGCGTCGCCCTCGGTGATGTGCGGGCCCGTCACGCTGCCCCAGGTGGCGCGCCCGGTGGCGATGATGCGGTGGAGCGTGTCCAACGGATCGTCCTCGGACGGCATGTTGTATTGCGGCCGCTCCGCCCGCAGCAGGCGAGTGAGGATTGTCCGGTCCGATGGGCGCACGAAGCGCGCCAGATTGGCGACGTTGATCGGGGGGTAGGGCTTGCTCTGCCCCGGCATGTTGTTGGTGCGCAGCATCACGTTCATCGTTTGGATGCGCAGCTTGGGCACGCCGCCGGGGCCTGGCGCCGCGTCCAGCACGTAGTAAACGCGGTTCCGGACGGACGGGGGGTAATCCTCGGATTCGGAATCGTCGCCGTTGTCCAGCGAGTCCAGCCACTCGCTAATTGGGTAAGGCATCGGTTCGGCCCGCGTCACGGGGGCAACAGGCTCCCGCACCGCGGCCCTGCGCCCGCGCGGTTTAGGCATCGGCATCGGGGTCATCAGTGCGCTCGGCCCCGCCAGTTGCTGCCGGTGTGTCGCGATCATCACCGCCGCCAGATGCTTGCAATTGCGCCCCAGCGGGCAGGAACACCGGCCGGAAACCAGCAGCGGCCCGAACGGGTTACGCTTGACGGTCACGCGCTGCGTGTACGGGTCGGGCATGGACCCCACCGTGGTCGCGGTGATCGTGCCGCCGTCGGGGGAGATTTGCAGGTTTTGCACCCGCCCCCGCAGTTCGTACACGCGGCCGTCGTCCAGCACTTTGGCGCTGAACAGGCTCTTGATGATTTCGTCGCTCAGCGACAGATCGGGGGGGGAAGTGGCATCCATGGGCATAACCTGGACGTCTAGCACATATTCAAGCCCGAGTCGGGAGTGTCTTGCGCGCGATTTCTGCCGGTGGTCATCTGCCTTGCGTACAGGGCAGGGAGAACGACCATGGCCGATCTACACCGGAGCGAGCAGGAACTGGCCCTCGTGGCCCTGGCCAACCGCGTGCTGCCCGGTGGCGGTTTCGGCAATCTCGCGTCGGATATCGTCATCGCGGAAGGCCGGGGGGGCCGCGTTCGCGATGTCTCCGGCAACGAATACGTGGATTTCTTGCTGGGCTCCGGCCCGATGTTCATCGGTCATGCGCACCCGGACGTGGTCGCGGCCGTTCAGGCGCAAATCCCCAAGGGCGTCACTTTTTTCGCCAACAATGAGGCCGGCATTCGCCTTGCCGCCGCGATCGTCGATGCGGTGCCTTGCGCCGAACAGGTGCGATTTACGTCGACGGGAACCGAAGCCGATACCTACGCCATGCGGGTCGCCCGCGCTTTCCGCAAACGGGACAAGATACTGAAATTCGAGGGCGGCTTCCATGGCATGAGCGAATACGGCCTGCAAAGCATGGCCCCGAAGCGCCCCGGTAATTTCCCGCAGGCGGCCCCCGATTCCCCGGGCATCCCGAGGTCGGTTGCCGGGGACATGCTGATCGCGCCGTTCAACGACCCCGACATGGCGGCGAGCATCATCCGCGAGCACCGCGACGAACTCGCTGGCGTGATCGTGGAACCATTCCAGCGCCTGATCCCGCCCAAACCCGGTTTTTTGCAGGCGCTGCGGGCCGTCACGACCGAGTGCGGCATTCCGCTGATATTCGACGAAATCGTCACCGGCTTCCGCTTCGCCTATGGTGGTGCGCAGGAATACTACGGTGTGATCCCCGACATCTGCACCCTGGGCAAAATCGTCGCGGGAGGCTTTCCTTTGGCTGCAGTCACCGGCCGTGCCGATATCATGCGGCACTTCGACCGCGGCCAGGTGGGCGACGACGTGCTGCCGCAAATCGGCACCTTGTCGGGCAATCCCGTCGCCTCGGTCGCCGGTCTGGCAACGTTGGAGGTGCTGCGCCGCCCCGGCACCTACGAAGCGGTTTTTGCCACTGGTCGCCGCCTGATGGACGGGTTGGCCGGTATGATCGCCGCCGCCGGCTTGCCCGCGCAGGTGATCGGGGAGCCGGTGCTGTTCGACGTGATCTTTGCCACGGGGGACGTGGCGGATTATCGCGCGACCTTGCGTCAGGATGCCGATGCCCTCCGCCGCTTCAACCGCTCAGTTCGGTCGTCCGGCGTGCTGAAGGGCGATACCAAGTGCTATGTCTCCACCGTGCATACGGATGCGGATGTGGAACATGCGCTGGCCGCGTTCCAGGCGGCGGTCGATGCCGAAGTGGCTTTCCGGCGGCAGGGTATCTCACTTTGAGTGTCTGCTTTGGGTGGAGGCAGGCAAGCGGGCGAGCCTTTCCAGCAACAGCGCTGATTCGATTGGCTTCGAGACGAAATCGTCCATGCCGGCGGCGAGATATTCCTCTTTGGCGCCGGTCATGGCATGCGCTGTCAGCGCGATGATCGGGACAAGGTGTTTCGGTGGCGGCAAAGCACGGATCTGCAGCGTGGCAGCGACGCCGTCGAGGTCCGGCATCTGCACATCCATCAGCACGACATCATAATCGCCGTCGCGGACCGCGGCGACGGCCTGATGGCCATTCTCGACCATGGTCACGGTGTGGCCCGCCTTATGCAACAGAGCCGCTATGAACCGTTGATTGATCGCGTTATCCTCGGCGACCAGAATCCGCAACCGCCGCGGTGCCGTGAGAGGCATGGGCTGGGACGCGTCCGAGGGGTGCGCGAGCCCGGACAAGGCGATCGCCAGCGGCAGTTCGAACCAGAAGGTCGAGCCAACCCCGCGCCGGGTCGAGACCCCGATGTCTCCGCTCATGAGTGCGACGAGCTCCCGGCAGATGGCGAGGCCGAGTCCAGTGCCGCCGTAACGGCGGGTGATCGAGCTGTCCTCCTGGCTAAATCTCTCGAACAGGCGGTCCTGCTCGCTTTCCTCAATGCCGATCCCGGTATCGGTTACCTCGAACCGCACCCGCGGGAGGCGGTCCTTCTCCGCATTCCCGGCGGCGCCGTTGGCCGCATCGGCAGGCACCACCCGCACTGACACGGTACCCGCTTCGGTGAACTTGATGGCGTTGCCGACGAGGTTCAGCAAGATCTGGCGCAGGCGCATCGGATCCCCGCGGCGAAACTGTGCAATCGCCGGATCAATCCGCACAACGAGCTCGATGCCTTTCTCGCGCGCTCGGGGCTCGAACAAAAGGGTCGCGCTTTCGACGGTGTCGGTCAGGTCGAAATCGATAGTTTCGAGCGCGAGCTTCCCGGCGCCGAGCTTCGAAACGTCGAGGATGTCATCGACGATGCGCGACAGCGCCTTGGCGGAGCGCTGCACCATCACAGCGTAGTCGCGCTGCTCCGGATTGAGAGCGGTGTCGAGCAGGAGCCCGTTTATCCCGAGCACGCCGTTGATCGGCGTACGGATCTCGTGGCTCATGTTGGCGACGAACTGGCTCTTGGCCTGGCTTGCCGCCTCCGCCAGCTCTCGCGCCTTCTCGGCACGCTCTGTCGCCTGGGCCAGCTGCTCCGTGCGCTCGGCGACTTTCTGCTCGAGGCTGGCGTTGAGCGCCGCGAGCTGACCCCGGTCGCTCTCGATCCGCGCGATCAGTTCGTTGAAAGAATCACGGATGACGGTCAATTCGGTACCGGCAGTTATCCGTTCATCCGGCCGATCCAGAACGATCGGCATCGGGTTCTCGGGTTTGGTCGCGTCGATCGCGCGGGATAGTGCCGTCAACGGGCGGCTCAAAATTCGACGACCGACAAGCAGGAAGATGACCCACAGAGCGGCTTCCTTGAGCACCGCGCTTCCAATGATCAGGATCGCCTGCCCCGTGATCTGGTCGCGCAGGTACCGCGGTCCCGAGACGAATTCGGCATGTCCGACAACGCTACTGCCGGCCTCGTGGTGGTAGATGATGTCGAAGCCGTAGCGGCTTGACCCTGGGGCGTTTGCCTGTTGCGCCCAGTTGCCTTGCTCCCGCCCTTCATGGTCGATCGCGAGGGTGCCATCCAGGTTGAGGGCACTGACAAAAAGGCGGCCGTTTGCCGGATCGCTTACCCGCAGCCCGGTGATCTCCGGGATCGCGACGATGCCGCTGGCGATCGCGTCGAGCTTGTCGATGTCCATCGCCCACAACGCGGCAGCAAGATTAGCGCCGAAAACCCCCTGATACATCTCCAGCTCGCGCTGGATCGTCGCCTTGGTATCGACGTATTCCCGAGCGACCAGCAGGATATTCAGGATGATTGCGATGACGACGTAGAATCCGAACGCAACTCTGAACAAGCGCGTGACGATTGACCCGGCCACGATCAGTCAGTCCATATACTTGCTGCTTAGCAGCAAGTCTTGATAGGCGGACGATTCGTTGACCACGGCGATTGCATCCCAGATCCGTTCGGCAACCTCGGGTGCTTTAGCATAAAAAATTTTCGAGAACATCAGATAGTAGGGCTTGGTTAGGATCGGTGGCGACAGCTCGACGATGCCGCCGAACTCCGCCGGATTGCTCCGCAGCACCGGCCGGATATGGGTGTCGAGCTCGGCATAGGCGTCCAGGCGGCCGGCGGCGAGCTTGCGCAGATTGGCGATATGGCTCGGCTCCTCCTCGATCGCCACGCCCATCGCGCCTAACACCTGTGCCACCGCGAAACCTGTCGTCGCCCCTACCGGCGCACGCAGATTGGTCAGCGCCTTGCCGTCCCAGCCGACGTCCGACCCGGCGCGGACAAACAAGCGGTATGACTGATCGAACAATTTCCGCCGCGTGTCCGGGCGCCCGTTCTTGAGCGGGTAGACCCCATACCGCAGCCGCTCCTCGACAAAGCTCGAGGCAAAGATTGCGTCCGTCTGGCCGGTCTAGACCAGATAGAGACCGCGCTGCCAAGGTGTGCGAGACAATTCGATTGCGACATTGGCCCGTTCGCCGGCCATGCGCAGCATCTCGACCGTCAGACCGGGCTTGATCGGGTCGATCGCGGTGCCGCTACCGTAGAAAAGCGGTGGGTTTGCGTGGACGTCGAAAAGAATGCGAACCGGCTCCGCGGCGACCGCTGGCGCCCCACGCCACAGCAGAGCCGGCAGCAAGGGTAGCACAACGGCGCCGAGCACGGACCGCCGAGCGGCCGCTCGGCGGTGAGCGGCAGTCGAACCGTCGGGCCTTGGCGGCGATATCCCCGTCACCTGCTGCCTCTCGAAAGACCCACCCGTATTGCGCGCGTGCTGACGAAAGATTCTCAATAAGAATGTCCAGTCCAAAACCACAATTCATAGCGTTGTTGAAAATTCAAGCTGCCGGCGGCATCGATCCCGTGACAGCCTGATCGTCGTCTGAAGTAAATCAGGGTTCGTCCTCGACGTCTATAGCCCTATTGAGGCAAAAAAACGTTACACAAAAAATGGGTGGGAGAACAATGCCGCATGATGCGGTACGACACCAAAATTCGTATCGGCTGGTGGTATTGGCCGAAGCAAGAATTTGCTGGGCTCCCGTGGTGGCGGGCGCATCGTCGGATTGCCGGACCGCCGGCGGGGACAACTTGCATCCCACCCGCTCCGGGTAAACACTCAAGCCTAACTCAGGCAGGAACACCCAAGATGCATGACCTCGTCATTCGCGGCGGCACCATCGTCGACGGCACCGGCAACGCCCAATTCACCGGCGACGGCGTCGCCATCGACGGTAACCGCATCGCCCAGGTCGGGGGCAAGACCGGCCCCGGCAGGCGGGACATCGATTCCGCCGGCCAACTGGTCAGAGCCTGAAACAGGAGACCACCGCGATGAAACGCAAAGCCCTACTGGTCGTGCCGGAAAACAACACGACCATGGAAGCCGAGATGAACGCGCTCTGCCCCGACCTCGCGCCCTTCCTGGTCGCTCGGGTCAAACGCCCGGCGCGCACTTTGGTGCTGTCGGACTTGCCGGAATACCGCCGGTCCACCCTGGATGCGGTGGAACCGTTCATCGCACAGAAACCCGATCTGGTGGTTTATGGCTGCACCGCCGCCGGTTTCCTCGGCGGTCCCGACGGCAACGCGCTGATGGTGGAGGCGCTGGCTCGCCGCACCGGTGCCAAGGTCATCAGCACCGCCGGTGCGATGGAGGCGGTGCTGAGGCACGAAGGCGTCAAGCAAACCGCCGTCGTTACCCCCTATCTGCCGGCGGTGAACGACGGGTTGCGGTCGTACCTCGACCACGCCGATGTCCAGATCGAAGTGCTCGACAGCTTCTTGTGCCTGACCACCGCCGAACTCGGCCGTATCACGCAGGATCAGGTGCGGGAAAAGGCGCTCGCCACGGTCACGGATGGCAGTCAGGCGCTCTTTATCGCGTGTTCCCAACTGCCTACTTTGACGGTCGTCCCGGAATTGCGTGAGAAGCTCGGCATCCCCGTCTGGTCGTCCATCCAGGCCACGGCCTGGGCGGCGGAGCGGGCGATGGCGCTGACCGAGGCGTAAAAAGCGCCGCCCCGACCGTTCGGGGCGGCGTTGCAATTGCATTGGCCGGACGAGGCGTTCGCGATCGAGTTCGAGCGCGTATGGTTCCCGCTCTTGCATTGCCATGAAAATCGCACGCGATGTCCGATTGCCCTGCAATCTGTAAACGTGTGCGCAAAGAGTCGAACGGGATCGATCAGGTGTCGCGGGCGCAAATCGCCCATCGGGTGCCGCGTCCGCGTCCGGGCGATGCTTTATCGGCGGCGGTAGTGCCGAACCGCCGCGAGACCGCCAAGTCCAACCAGGAGCAGTGCCACGGATGCCGGCTCCGGTGTTTTGTAGGTCTGGATCACGTTGGACAGGGCCAACGTGTCGATCCCTTCATGGGGGGGGCTCAGCCGTATGTCTTGGGTTACCGTGAAGCTCGCGGTCGGCGAAGTCAGGCTGGTGTTGGCCGACACCGACCCGCTGTAGGAGCCCGTCGGAAGCGAACTCAGGCTAAGTCCGCTGATGCTTCCCGTTTCCGCCGGCCTGGCTGACGCGATGGTCTCACCCATCGAGATGTCGGATAGTTCGGTGGTCTTGGTGGAGCTGGAACCCGAGCCCGAGACCGCCCCCGTCAGCGTGGCGCCGACGTTGTTCACGGTTTTCGTGCTGGACGTGACGGTCAGCACGATGGACAGATCGTCGAGACCATTGGCTTCCGAGATGTGGCTACCGGTCGCGGTCGTGATTGTGTTGGCAGTGCTGAAGATCGGGCCGTTGCTGGCGCCGAGGATTTCGATTTCCGGTGAGGTCGTGCCTGTCACAACGATCAGCTGCAGGTTCAGAATGCCGCAGCCGCCCAGACTCTGGGTCAAGTTCGAGCCGCCGATTACCGCGCTGCAGCTCGTCACCGTGATGGTTAGCCCGCCGACGGTCACGCTGCCGCCGACCGTGTTGTTCTGGCCGATGACGTTGCTGTTCCAAAGACTCACGGCCTCGGCCGGGCGCGCCAGACCGAGCAGGGCCAGCATCGTCACGACCAGTCCGATCCATCCTTTGGCAGGTACCATCAAGTTCTCCTGACGCTTGATCGAGCCGACGCGGGAGTCGGCCACCGAGCTTTCGTCAACATCATGTTGATACCATGATTCGGCAGATTTGTAAACATTAAATGGCTATTTCAACATTTTTTAGACAACATAAACGTCATCGCCGTCAAGGATCGCACGTAAACCGAATTTCTTCGCCAGACTAGCACTATCCGGCTTCTGCCGCATCATGCCTGCCGCGAAAGTTCCGTGACCTGACCCCGTCACGGCCGATTAGCTTCGGTTTCCTTGCCAGTGATCGTGTATTCGTGAACGGTCACCTGGTCCATCGCCTCTTTAATCGCCGCGGGGACGCCCTCGCGTTCCATCGTGTGCAGCAGGATTTCCCGCACGACTGGGTACGGCGGCGTTTCGGAGTGCCGTCGCTCCTCGGTCCTCACGATGTACCAGGCTCCGGCGGCGCGAACCGGGTATGGCGCCATCTGGCCGGGCGGCAACGCGAAAGCTACCGATCCGATCTCCGGCAGCAGGTTCTCGCGGCTGGCGAAGGCGACCTCTCCCCCTCTTGCCGAGGTTGGGTCCTTGCTGATCCGGCGGGCGACGTCGGCAAAATCCGCGCCGCCCTGAATTTCCTTGATCGCGTCGGTGGCCTCCTTATCGGTGCCAACCAGGATCAGGCGAATCCTGACCTCCTCCGGTCCCGGCTTGCCTGCCACGATCTCGTTATATTTGGCGAGCAGCTTCGCCTCGGTAATCTGGGCGTCGATCGTCTTCAACAGATAGGCGTCCGACAGCACGCGGTTGACGGTGGCCTGAACCTGCCGCTGCACCGCCGGGTCCTCGTCGACCCCAATTTGATGGGCTCGGATCACCAGCGCCTGCCGCTGGATCAATTCCTGGCGCGCCTGGATGAACAGCGTGTCGAACGGGCGTTGCGCAATTGCCAGCGGCAGGCCGCGAATTGCGTCCCCGACCTGACCCAGGGTGATGGCCTTGCCGTCGACCTCCGCCACCACTGTCTTGGGCGCCTGGCTCATCATGTGGGACACGTCGTACTGCGGCGTCTCGGTGTCGAATTGCGGCTTGGTCATATCCATCGGCGCGGCCGGGGAAAGGGTTTGCGCCAGCACCAGCGCGGGCAGCGTCAGGCAGCTCAGCGCCGCCAGGCAGGCGAGCGCGGGCAGGCGGGACGACCCTTTTACGAACGAGCATTTCACGCCGAGGCACTCCTGGTTCAGACTGCGGTTGCCGCCACGCTATAGCGAGCATCGGGGGAAACCAAACCATGAAATTCGGCATTCGCTACTGCAACACCGGCCGCTACGTGGACCCGGTGCGCGCCGTGGAACTGGTGCAGGCCGCCGAGGCGACTGGGTTCGAATCGGCCTGGACCGTGGAACACACCGTCATCCCGCACGGCTACCAGTCCGCGTACCCTTATACCTCCGATGGCCGCCTGCCAGGCGGGGAGGGGGACTTCGTGCTGCCCGACCCGCAGATTTGGATGGCCTGGGTGGCGTCGCATACGACTCGCATCAAGCTGGCGACCGGCATCCTGATCCTGCCGCAGCACAACCCGGTGATTTGCGCCAAGCAAGTGGCGACTCTGGACTACATGTCCAAGGGGCGGGTGATTCTGGGCATCGGCGTCGGCTGGCTGAAGGAAGAGTTCGAGGCCCTGGGTGTCCCCTTCGCCGAACGCGGCGCCCGCACGGAGGAGTATATCGGTGCGTTGCGTGCGCTATGGACCATGGACCGCCCAAGCTTCGAGGGGCGGTTCGTGAAATTCAAGGACGCCTACATGCGGCCGAAGCCGGCCAACGGGACGGTGCCGATCGTGATCGGTGGGCACTCCAAGGCCGCGGCGGCGCGGGCAGGGCGCCTGGCGGACGGGTTCTTTCCGGCTCGCGGGGCGTCGCCCGAGCTGCTGGCGCTGGTGCGAAGCTCTGCCGAGGCGGCCGGACGCGACCCCGCCAGCATCGAGATTACCGCCAGCATGCCGGACGACCCCACAACGCTGCCCGCCATGGCGGCGGCGGGGATTAGCCGCGTGCTGGTGCCGGTGACCGGAGTGGCGGGGCTGAAGCGCGCGGCGACGGGGATCGAGGGCGTGCTGTCGTGGAAGGACACGATTGAGAAGTATGCGGGGTTGTGATGGGCGCAAAATACAACCATTAGCGGTATTATTCGGGGATTGTGATGCAATTCGTCGATGGAGTGCCGGGTCGAATTCCTTGACGACGATGTGAGGGCCGAGCTGAACAGGCAGCCGGCCGCCATCATTCGGCTTGAAAGCGGCCGTATCCGTCCATCGACCCGCACGCTGGACCGATTTGCCAAGGCCACCGGGACGCGCCTGCGTATCGGTTTTGAGCCTGATCTTTCGGCACACAGAATGACGGTCTACCCCACCCCCACCGGCCGCCCCACCTCCGCCGAGCGGCACACAGCCTCGAACACCTCGACCCCGTGCAGGATGTCGGACAGCGGCGTGGGAAACGGCCGCTTGGCCACAATGGCGGCAGCGAAGGCTTCCAGCTCGGCGGTCAGCATATTGAAACCCGGGGTCTCGGTGACCTCCGGCGCGGCGGGGCGGTGGTGGTCGCCGGGGATGGCCGGCACCAGCCGATACGTCGCCATCGGATGCCCCAAAATCTCCGCGAACCCGCCCGTCCCGTAGGCCGCGAACCGGTAATGCGGCGTGGCGGCGGTGGAGCAAAAAATTTGCCCCAGCGCGCCCGATGCGAAGCGCAGCTGCACATGCGTCGTGTCGTCGGCCAGAGGCGCGGCGCGGCGGGAGACGATGGCGTTCACCTCCTTCACCGGACCGAGGAGGTCGATCATGCCGTCCACCAGATGCACGCCGATGGCGGTCATGGCGCCGCCGGGTGCCTCATCGGGTCTGACCCGCCACGCGTCCGCCGCCATCGTCAACCCGTGCAGCGCCGTCTGCTCGGCGTTGATCGTGACGATGGTGCCGAGGGCGCCGGATTTCACAGCCTCCCGCATCCGCACCATTGAGGGGTGGAAGCGCCGGTTGAAGCCCACCGCCAGGACGACGCCGGCCTTGGCCGCCGCATCGATCATCGCGACTGCGTCGGCGGTGGTCAGGGCGAAGGGCTTTTCGACGAACACATGCTTCCCCGCGGCGGCGGCGCGCTTCACCTGATCGGCGTGCAGGCTGTGCGGGGTTGCGAGCACCACCGCGCCGATCCCGGCGTCGGCCAGGATGTCGTCCAGATCGGCGGTCCAGCGCAGCCCGTTTTCTTGGCAAAAGGCCGAAGCGGTGTTGCCATTGCGCGTGTTGGCGGCGGTAAAGCGGATCGCGTCGCTGCCGCGCACCGAGGTCACGAGGTTCTGTCCCCACCGGCCGAGGCCTACGATCGCTGCCTGAATCATCTTGCGTCCTCTCAGTCCCGTAGTACTAGCATCGCACAAGGGAGAAACACGAACCATGAGCACATTCGAACTGGTCTGGGACTGCCGCAGCGGTGTGTCGGAGTGCCCGACCTGGGATCCCGCGACGCGCCGGCTGCTGTTCTGCGACATTCCCGCGAAGCGCATCCACGCCTTGTCGGTCGACTCGGGTGCCCGCGAGGCATGGGATTTTCCGGAAGTTGTGGGCAGTTTCGGCCTGTGCGAATCCGGCCGGCTGGTCGTGGCGCAGCGGCATCACGTCGTGCTGTTCGATCCCAAGACCGGTACGACGACCGGGTTGACGGGGAAAATAAACGAACCCGCCACCAACCGCCTGAACGACGGCAAGGTGGGACCGGACGGCGCTTTCTGGGTTGGCAGCATGGATGAGAATTCCCCCCGCCAGCCGATCGGCGCGCTTTATCGCGTGACGGCCGACGGGAAGATCGAAAAACGGTCGGAGGGCTACGCCGTTTCGAACGGTCTGGCCTGGTCGCCGGACGGGCGGATCATGTACCACTCCGACTCCACGTCCGCGATCGTCGAGGCCTGGGACTTCGACCCCGCCACCGGCGCCACATCGAACCACCGGCAAATCGCGAAACTCACCAACGAGGACGGCCGCCCCGATGGCGCGGCGATGGACGTGGACGGGAATTACTGGTCGGCGGGCCCCTCGGCCGGCTGCATCAACTGCTTCTCCCCGGCAGGGCAATTGTTGAGGAAGCTGCCCTTCCCGGTCCCCGGCCCGACCATGCCGTGCTTCGCCGAGGACTACATGTACGTGACCTCCCTCCGAGAGGGGAAATCAGCCACCGTTCTCGCCGAACATCCCACACTCGGCGGCCTGTTCCGTTGCCAGGCCCCGGCGAAGGGTGCGCCGGTCGCACTGTTCAAGGACGCCTAAGCCGCGACGACGGGCTGATCGGGAAACGCCAGTTCGTGCCGGGAGCGCCATTCCCGCTTTACGTAGTTGACGATCAGCGACCGCCGCACACCCCGGATCGGGCGGCGGGTGAAGCCGTGCCAGGTATCCGCTGCCGGGACGAACAGCAGCCCGTCGTTGAAGGTGCCGGGCGCGCGCGCCAGCACGTGCCCCTGGGAATCCATGACATCGGTGCCCCAATCGGCTGCATCCTCATGATCGGACAAGTAGATCAGCAAGGTCAGCATCTTGGCGCCGATGTCGGTGTGCGGCTCCAGCCAGAATCCGTCGGTGTCCAGGCAGCACTCGATGCGCAGGTAGCCGCCCTCCAGCTCCGCGCCCGTCATGTCCTGTAGCAGCGCCACCGTCGCGTCGTCCTGAAAGGCCTCCGCCAGTTCGGCGCAGGCCAGGTACCGATCCTGGCTTTGGGGGGAGACGAAGATGCGCTGGGCGTTGTGCGTCTCCCGCTTGCCCAGCGTGTCGGCGACGGGGGGCGGAGGGAAGGGTAGTTCGGTCAGTGCCTGGGCCAGATCCAACGGCAGCACGCCGTGTGGCAGCCAATAACGGTACGGGGTGTCGACACGTGCTGCCCGGCGCAGCGCGCACCGCACGCGCCCACCAGCCGGGGAAAGCATGAGCATGCCCATGGGCGCGATCCTTAGCCGAAATGAAACAGGTTCTTGATGCCGGCGGACACGGCGTGGCGCCGCAGCTCCCGCCGCGCCGCCGCGGCATCGGTCATCCAATTGAACATGATGGCCCGGCGCTGGCCGTCATACGGCTTATGCCCGTGCCAGGAGTTGTCGGTGCGTCGGAAGGCGATCAGCGTTCCGGCGATGGGGGGAACTTCGCCGACCATGTCCTCGATATCGTCCGGCCCGCGCAGCAGGCGCAGGCGGCCGCCGTCATCGGACCAATCGGTATTCAGATAGATCAGCGCGGTGACCACCTTGGTGGTGCTGTCGGTGTGGATCTGCCCGTCGACCGGGCGCGTGCGGGCCCGCAATGTCACCATCAGCGTGGCCGGATCCAGCGTCAGCCCGAATTTCTCCCCGAATGCCTTGGAGGTACGGGGGGCGCGGATCAATCGCAACAGATCGCCGAACGCGTCGTGCGGTGGATCCATGGGCGCCGGCAGCACGCCGGGCAAATCGGGGCCGGGGAAGGCGGCGGCAGCGGCCACCGCCGCGTCGTGCGGCACGAACCCCGGCAGCACCAAGTGGTCGAATGGCTCCCGCACCAACGGCGTGCGGGCGAAGGCGCCGAAGTCGATCAGGTCGTCGGCAAGATCCAGGCTCATGTCACACCGCCGACGAATGGCGCCCGGCGCCCGGCTGCAGCCAGGTGTCGAACGCTGCCGCCACGTTGCGCACGAAGGGCCGGCCGGCTTGTGTTACCGACAACTGGTAGCCTTCCCAATGCACCAGCCCGTCCCGTTCCATCTCCTGCAAGGCCGGGGCGGCGTCCATCAGGCCGGCGGGGCTCGAGTCATGGCGGGCCGCGGTTTCGGCCAGATCGACGGCAAAGCCGCACATGATCTGCTCGATCACGTCCCGCCGCAGCCGGTCCGCCGGGGTCAGCGCGATGCCTCGGGCGATGGGCAACGTGCCGTTGTGCACCGCGTCACGCCACGCCGGTACTCCGGGGTGGTTCTGCACGTAGCCGTCGGGCAGCGACCCGATGGAGGAGGCACCCAAACCCAGCAGCACCGGTGCGGCATCGGTGGTGTACCCCTGGAAGTTGCGCTTCAGGCTGTTGGATAACGACGCCTGTGCAAGGGCGTCGTCCGGCAGGGCGAAATGGTCCAAGCCGACCCGCACATAACCGGCTTCGGCGATCGCGGCCTCGGCGGCCTGCTGCTGGGCGTAGCGTTCGTCGCGGCCGGGCAGCGAAGCATCCGGGATCAGTGCCTGGTGCTTCTTCATCCAGGGCACATGCGCGTAGCCAAACACAGCGACCCGGTCGGGGCGCAGGCCCAGAGCCTGACGCACGGTGTCGCGTATCCCGCCTGTCGTTTGGTAAGGCAGTCCGTAGATCAGATCGAGATTCAGCGACCGAATCCCCGCCCCCCTCAGTCGCTCGGCACATTGTGTGGTCAGCGCCAGATCCTGATGCCGGTTGATCGCCTCCTGCACTTTCGGGTCGAAATCCTGCACTCCGAGACTGGCACGGGTGGTGCCCATCTCGGCAAGTGCGTCCAGCGATGCGGCCGACAGGGTACGAGGATCGATTTCGACCGCGACCTCCGCGTCATCGACCACGTCGAAGAACGCCCGCAGGCGGGTCATGATGTCGCGCATCGCGGTGGGCGGCAGGCTGGTCGGTGTGCCGCCGCCCCAATGGATGTGTTGCACCTTCTGCCGCCGCCCGATCGTGCGAGAGACCAGATCGATCTCCATCAGCAGCGTTTGGGCGTAAGCCTCCAGCGGCGCGCGCTGGTTCACCACCGTCGTGTGGCAAGCGCAGAACAAGCAGAGGGACGCGCAGAACGGCACATGCAAGTAGAGAGATAGCGGTGCATCTTCGGGTAACCCGCGCAGCCAGGCAGCGTAGTCGGCGGGTGTGACAGCGCCGGAGAAATGCGGCGCCGTTGGGTAGCTGGTGTAGCGCGGCACCAGCCGGTCGTACTTGGCGAGGCGTTGATTTGTATCCATGCCCGCATCATCGTCCCCTAGGAGGGCGTTGCTTTGACCTGGATCAATGGGCCATGGCGTATCGGCGTTTCGGGCGCTTATACTCCCCCAAAACCAGGAGGACTCCCATGGAAATCCAAGGCCTCGGCTACGTCGGCATCGGTGCGTCCAACCTTTCGGACTGGTCGGACTTCGTCACCGGCTGGGTCGGCATGCAAATGGTTGAGCACGGCAACGCCAGCCGGTCGTTTCGCATGGACGACCGCAAGCAGCGCTTCGTCATCGACCGCAGCCTGGCGGATGGGGAGCGCTATTTCGGCTGGGAGGTCGCCGATGCCACCGCGCTCCACGCCTTGGCCGCTCGGCTTGAAGCCGCCGGGGTGCCCGTGCGGCAGGAATCGCGATCCTTGGCGGACCAGCGGTTCGTGAAGGCGTTGATCAGCTTCTCCGACCCTGGCGGTAACAGGTTGGAGGCCTTCCATGGCCCCGCTGTCGCCGATACCGCGTTCGTCCCCGGTCGCACCCACTCCGGCTTTCGCACCGGCGCCTTGGGCATGGGGCACGCGGTGTTCCACGTGAAGAACATCGACGATTTGTACGGATTCTACCACGATGTGTTGGGATTCGGCGTCAGCGACTATATTACGAAGCCATTTCGTGCCTACTTCATGCACGCCAATCCCCGGCATCACAGCGTGGCACTCATCGAAACCGGCCGCGCCGATCTGCACCATCTGATGGTGGAGTATTACTCGCTGGACGACGTCGGCCAGGGCTACGACATCGCGCTGGGGGAGCCGGAGAAGATCGCCACCACCTTGGGCCGCCATCCGAACGATGCGGTGACGTCGTATTACCTGCGCTCGCCCTCGGGCTTCATGGTCGAATGCGGCTGGGGCGGTAAGGACGTTACCCCTGGCAATTGGCAAGCGACCGAGGTCACCGTCGGCCCCAGCCTCTGGGGTCACGAACGCGCCTGGCTGCCGCCGGAACAACGGGACGCCGCGCGCGCCATGAAGCTGAAAGCCGCCGCCGACGGGCAGCGCGTGCCGGTGCAGGTGATCGAAGGCAATTACCAGAAAATCAGCGGCGTCTGCCCGTGGTGGGATGCCACGCGCGCGGCGTGATAAGGGGAAACGAAAATGCCAAGAATTCCGCTCAAAACCGGCAAGACGGACGTGCCGGCCGATTACCACCACGTCGTCGACGGCGTGATGGAGGTGTTCGGCGCCGTGCGCGGCCCATTCGGCGTGCTGCTGCACAGCCCTGCTTTGGCCGAGTTGCTGCTGCCGCTGGTGCCTTTCGTCCGCGAAAAGAGCGTGGTCGCCGATCTGCCGCGGATGCTGGCCGTGCTGGCGGCCGTGCGGGAACGGGAGGCGAAATACGTCTGGGGTGCGCAGGTCGGCTACGCTCGCAGGGTCAACCTGCCCGAGGATCTGATTGATTTGATTCGCGCCAAGGGCGACACCGCCGGCTTGCCCGAAGACCAGCGCGACGTAATCGATTACGCGCGTCAATTGATGCGCACGAACCGGTGCGACCAGGCATTGTTCGACCGGCTGAACAAGAAGCACGGCGGGCAATGGATGGTCGAAATGACGGCGTCGATGAATTTCTACGCCTTCCTGTGCGGCATGACGAACGCGTTCGACGTGCCGGTGACGGAGGGATTGGATAAGTTACCGGAATGACCGGTTAGGGGCCGCGAACAACAATCGCCCTGGGCCGAACGTCGCCCTTTAAATGAATTACCGCGGCAGCGACGTCTTCCCCATCAGGAACTGGTCCACCGACCGGGCGCATTGCCTGCCCTCGCGGATCGCCCAGACCACCAGGGACTGACCGCGCCGCATATCGCCGGCGGCGAACAGCTTGTCGCGCGACGTGCGGTATTCCACCGTGTTCGCCGCGACGTTGCCGCGTTGGTCCAGCTCGACCCCCGCCTGATCCAGCAGCGCGTTGCGGTTGGGGCCGAGGAAGCCCATCGCCAGCAGCACCAGATCGGCCTTCAACTGGAAGCCGCTGCCGGCGACTTCCTTCATCTGCATGCGACCGCCTTCGGACACCCACTCCACGCGGGCGCAATCCAGCGCGGTGACGCGGCCGTTTTCCGATACTGCGTCCTTGGTCAGCACCGACCAGTCGCGCGCCACGCCCTCGTCGTGGGCGTGGGACGAACGCAGCTTGTTCGGCCAATCCGGCCATACCAGCGGCTTGTTCTCCTTCACCGGCGGCTTCGGCATGATCTCGATCTGCGTGATCGAGGCCGCACCCTGGCGAGCCGAGGTGCCGATGCAGTCGGACCCGGTATCGCCGCCGCCGATCACAACGACATGCTTACCCTCCGCGCTGATGGTTCCTTCAGGCGCGGCCTTCGCTTCATCGTCCCCAGCGTCGCGCTTGTTTTGCTGCCGCAGGAAGTCCATGGCGAAATGGATGCCGTCGATCTTGCGGTTGGGCACCGCCAGATCGCGCGGCCACTCGGCGCCACCCGACAATACCACCGCGTCGAATTCGGCCAGCAATTCTTCCATGCTGACGGTTACGCCCACCTCGACCCCGGGGCGGAATTCCATGCCCTCGGCCGTCATCTGCTCGATGCGGCGGTCGATCAGGTGCTTTTCCATTTTGAAGTCGGGGATGCCGTAGCGCAGCAGCCCGCCGATGCGGTCGTTCTTCTCGAACAGGGTGACGGAGTGACCGGCCCGCGCCAGTTGTTGCGAGCACGCCAGACCGGCCGGACCGGACCCGATCACCGCGATCGTCTTGCCGGTGCGGTGGCTGGCCGTCAGCGGCACGATCCAGCCTTCTTCCCACCCGCGATCGACGATAGCGCATTCGATGGTTTTGATGGTGACGGGCGAGTCATCGATGTTCAGCGTGCAGGACGCCTCGCACGGGGCGGGGCAGACGCGGCCGGTGAACTCCGGGAAATTATTGGTGGAATGCAGCACGGTCAGCGCGTGCTGGAACTGGTCCTTGTAGACCAGATTGTTCCAGTCCGGGATCATGTTATTGACCGGGCAGCCGTTGTGGCAGAACGGGATGCCGCAATCCATACAGCGAGAGGCCTGCCCCTTCAGGACTTCGGGCGCCAGCGGTTCGATGAACTCGTTGTACGATTGCAGGCGCACCTCGGGCTTGGTGTAGCGCCGGTCCTGGCGTTCGATCTCTAGAAATCCCGTCGGCTTACCCATAACCGTCTCCAACAAACTTTTGTCCGGGGCCGGTCTCGAACCCGCCCAGCAGCCATTACAACAAAAACAGAGGGAAAGCGGGCGGCGCTTATTCCGCGGCCGCCAGCTGATCCTTCCGCAGGTCCATCAGCGCCCGTCGGTAGTCGCGCGGCATGACCTTCACGAAGTTCTTCAGTTCGGCATCCCAGTTGTCCAGCAGCTGCCGAGCCTTGGCGCTGCCGGTGAACAGGAGATGGCGCTCGATCAGGATGCGCAGGCGTTCGGCGTCGAAGCCGAGCGGATCGCCCATGCCGTTGTCTTCGACGCTGACGGAGCGTTGCCGCGGGCGGCCGGGACCATCGGCCGACGTCGCCGGGATGGTTTCCAGATCGACCTGCGCCGGGTTGCACAGCGACTTGAAGCGCGCTTGCGGGTCGTAGACGTAGGCAATGCCGCCGGACATGCCCGCCGCGAAGTTGCGGCCGGTATCGCCCAGCACCAGCACCACGCCGCCGGTCATGTATTCGGCGCCGTGATCGCCGCAGCCTTCGACTACCGCGATGGCACCGGAGTTGCGGACGGCAAAGCGTTCGCCCGCGACGCCTTGGAAGTAGGCTTCACCCGCGATGGCGCCATACAGCACCGTGTTGCCCACGATGATGTTCTGCTGCGGGTCGCGGGTGCTGGCTTGCGGTTGGCGCACCACGACGCGGCCGCCGGACAGGCCCTTGGCCACGTAGTCGTTGGCATCGCCGGTCAGGGTCAAGGACACGCCGCGGGCCAGGAAGGCGCCGAAGCTCTGGCCGGCCGTGCCGGTCAGGTTGATCGAAATCGTGTCTTCCGGCAGGCCGGCATGGCCGTACTTACGCGCGATTTCGCCCGACAGCATGGCGCCGACGGTGCGATTGACGTTGCGCACGGTGCGATCGATCCGCACCGGGGTGCCCTTGGCCAGCGCGTCCGTGGAGGCAGCGATCAGCTCCTGATCCATTGCTTTGTCGAGGTGATGGTCCTGCTTCTCGTTGTTGAACACCGAGACGCCCGGCTTCGGCGCCGGCTGGTACAGGATACGGCTCAGGTCGACGCCGTGCGCCTTCCAGTGCTCCACCGCGTCGCGCATTTCCAGCTTGCCGACCTGGCCGACCATCTCATTGAAGGTGCGGAAGCCGAGTTGCGCCATCAACGCCCGCACTTCTTCGGCGATGAAGAAGAAGAAGTTGATGACGTGTTCGGGTGTGCCGGTGAAGCGCTTGCGCAGGATCGGGTCCTGGGTGGCGATGCCGACCGGGCAGGTGTTCAGGTGGCACTTGCGCATCATGACGCAGCCGGCGGCGATCAGCGGCGCGGTGGCGAAGCCGAACTCATCGGCGCCGAGCAGCGCGCCGATCACCACGTCGCGGCCGGTGCGGAATCCGCCATCGACCTGTACCGCGATGCGGCCGCGCAGCCCGTTCAGGACCAGCGTCTGCTGGGTCTCGGCGAGGCCGATCTCCCAGGGCGAGCCGGCATGGGTCAGCGATGTCAGCGGGCTCGCACCCGTGCCGCCTTCGTAGCCGGAGATCGTCACGTGGTCCGCGCGCGCCTTCGATACGCCCGCGGCGACGGTGCCGACGCCGACTTCCGACACCAGCTTGACCGAAATACGGGCCTTGCCGTTGGCGTTCTTCAGGTCGTGGATGAGCTGCGCCAGATCCTCGATCGAGTAGATGTCGTGATGCGGCGGGGGCGAAATCAGGCCAACGCCGGCGGTGGAATGCCGCACACGAGCAATATTTTTGTCCACCTTGTGGCCGGGCAACTGTCCGCCCTCACCAGGTTTCGCGCCCTGCGCCATCTTGATCTGGATGTCGTCGGCGTTGACTAAATATTCCGTCGTCACACCGAAGCGGCCCGACGCGACCTGCTTGATCGCGGAGCGTTCGGAGTCGCCGTTCGGCAGGCGCACGTAGCGGTCGGCTTCCTCGCCGCCCTCGCCGGTGTTGGATTTGCCGCCAATGCGGTTCATCGCGATGGCCAGCGTGGTGTGCGCCTCGCGGGAGATCGACCCGAAGCTCATGGCGCCGGTTGCAAAGCGCTTGACGATGTCCTTTGCCGATTCCACTTCGTCCAAGGGAACGGGTGTGGCCGGGAAATTGAACTTCATCAGGCCGCGGATGGTCAGCAGCCGCTCGCTCTGGTCGTCGATGGCTCGGGTAAACGCCTTGAACTTGTCCAGGCTGTTGCCGCGCACCGCGTGTTGTAGGTTGGCGATGGTGTCCGGGGTCCAGGCATGCGCCTCGCCGCGCAGGCGGAACTGGTAGTCGCCGCCGACGTCGAGCATGTCCCGGTAGATGGGGTTATCGCCATGCGCGTTGCGGTGGCGCTGCACGGCCTCGGCGGCGATTTCCGCGAAGCCGACGCCTTCGATGGTGGAGGCGGTGCCGGTGAAGCATTTCTCCACGAAATCGGACGACAGGCCGATGGCATCGAAAATCTGCGCGCCGCAGTACGACTGGTATGTGGAAATCCCCATCTTGGACATCACCTTCATGATGCCCTTGCCGATGGCCTTGATGTAGTTCTTCCGCACGTCGTAGGCGGACAGTCCCATGCCGGTCTCGACGCGGATCTGCTCCAGCGTCTCGAACGCGAGGTAGGGGTTGATCGCCTCGGCGCCGTAGCCGGCCAGGGCGCAGAAATGGTGCACTTCCCTGGCTTCGCCGGTTTCGACGACCAGACCGGTCGAGGTCCGCAGGCCCTGGCGGATCAGATGGTGGTGCAGCGCGGCGGTGGCGAGCAGCGACGGGATGGGGATGCGGTCGGCGGAGACCTCACGATCTGAGATGATCAGGATGTTGTGGTCGGCCAGCACGGCGTCGGTCGCCTCGGCGCAGATGCGCGCGATGGCGCGCTCCATCCCGTCGGCGCCTTCCTTGGCGGGCCAGGTGGTGTCGATGGTCTTGGTGCGGAACGCGCCGCCGGCCTGGCTGTCGATGGTGCGGATCTTCTCCAGGTCGTTGTTGGTCAGGATCGGCTGCGCCACTTCCAGCCGGTAGTGATTACCAGCGTGGTGCCCCAGCAGGTTCGGCCGCGGCCCGATCATGGACACCAGCGACATCACTAACTCTTCCCTGATCGGATCGATCGGGGGATTGGTGACCTGGGCGAAATTCTGCTTGAAGTAGTGGAACAGCAGCTTTGGCTTGTCGGACAGGACCGCGATGGGCGCATCCGTGCCCATCGACCCAATCGGGTCGTCCCCTTCGCGCGCCATCGGCTCAAGGAAGAAGTTGATGTCTTCCTGGGTGTAGCCGAAGGCCTGCTGCTGGCGCAGCAGCTCTTCCATGTTGTTGGGACGCGGCAGGGCGCGGCGGTCTTCGTCTTCCGGCAGCTCTTCCAGCTTGAACTGGGTCTGCTTCAGCCACTCGGCGTAGGGGTTGGCGCTGGCGAGCTTGGCCTTGATCTCGGCGTCGTCGATGATGCGGCCTTCTTCGAGGTCGATCAGCAGCATCTTGCCGGGCTGCAGGCGCCACTTGCGGACGATCTTTTCGTCGGGCACCGGCAGAACGCCGGACTCGGATGCCATGATGACGTGATCGTCGTCGGTGATGACGTAGCGCGCCGGGCGCAGACCGTTGCGGTCCAGGGTAGCGCCGATCTGCCGGCCGTCGGTGAAAGCGATCGCGGCCGGGCCATCCCATGGCTCCATCAGCGCGGCGTAGTACTCGTAGAACGCCTTGCGGTCGGCATCCATCAGCGGGTTGCCGGCCCAGGCTTCCGGGATCAGCATCATCATGGCGTGCGACAGCGAATACCCGCCGGCTACGAGGATTTCCAAAGCGTTGTCGATACAGGCCGTATCGGACTGACCGTGCGGAATGATCGGCCACATCTTGTCGAGATCCGGCCCGATCAGGTCGGACGACATCGACCGGCGGCGGGCATACATCCAGTTGACGTTGCCGCGGACGGTGTTGATCTCCCCGTTATGCGCCAGGAACCGGTAGGGGTGCGCCAGTTTCCAGGACGGGAAGGTGTTGGTGGAGAAGCGCTGGTGCACCAATGCCAGCGCCGACTGGCACAGCGGATCGCGCAGGTCCTTGTAGAAACTGCCAACCTGCGGCGCGAGCAGCAGGCCCTTGTAGACCACCGTCCGGGTGGAGAAGGACGGCATATACAGCTCGTGCAGGCCGGGAATTTTCCGCTTTTCCGACAAAGTGCGGAGGTTGTTCAGGATCTGCTTGCGGATTGCGAGGATCTTCCGCTCGAACGCGTTCTGATCCTTGATCGCGGCGCTGGCGGCGACGATCGCCTGCCGGATGACCGGCATGGAAGCGATGACCGCCGCCCCGAGGCCGGTGTTATCGGTCGGGACATCGCGCCAGCCGACCAGGGTCTGGCCTTCCTGGGTCACAATCTCCCCGAAATGCTTCACCGCGTAGTCGCGCGCGACCTCACCCTGCGGCAGGAAGCACATGGCGACCGCGTAGCGGCCGGGATCGGGCAGGGTCTTGCCCTCCTTGGCCGCCCAGTCGCGCAGCAGCGCGTCCGGCGTCTGGATCAGGCAGCCGGCCCCGTCCCCCATCAGCGGATCGGCGCCGACCGCGCCCCGGTGATCGAGGTTTTCCAGGATTTTCAAACCCTGGCCGATGATATCGTGGGACTTTCGGCCTTTGATATTCACGACGAAGCCGACGCCGCAGGCGTCGTGCTCATTGCGTGGGTCGTACAGGCCTTGTCTCACAACCTCGTCCATCGCCGATTTTTCTCCTAGCGCAACAATTTAGCGCGGCGCGCAAGCACCCCTTTTGCCCAAGCGTGA
The DNA here is from genome assembly GCA_903924985.1 of uncultured Acetobacteraceae bacterium. Taxonomy (GTDB): domain Bacteria; phylum Pseudomonadota; class Alphaproteobacteria; order Acetobacterales; family Acetobacteraceae; genus Rhodopila. Next base: position 15,638 of record CAIYDT010000047.1, on the reverse strand, counting down.
ACACCTTGGCAAGGTCGCGCCGCAGTGCAGCGTAAACGACGGTTCAGGTCGGGCACAAGGCGGATCGGGGCATGGGAGGGTCCCATGAGGATGGGGGCACAGGAAGAAGGGCAATTGGAACCGCCTATGAACGCGGAGGTGCGCCGATAGGCTTCCCGGGGTGCGAAATATCGGCGTGCTGCCCGCAATGACGGTGAGAGGCCATGCGTAGGCCGGTCGATATCATCCGCCCGCTGTGACCAGTGCCCCATGCCGCGTTTCATCCGGCAGGCACAACGCCGCCAAGGCATCGGCTACCGTCTCCGGCCCCGGCAAGGACGCGGGATTTTCGCCGGGGAAGGCCGCGCCCCGCATGCGGGTCCGGACGACGCCGGGGTCGAACAAATTCACCCGTATCGCCGTCTTTTCGGTCTCCGTCGCCCAGGTGCGAACCAAATTCTCCATCCCGGCCTTGGTCGCGCCGAGGGCGCCCCAGTACGCGGTCGGCACCCGAGCGACCGTGTCGGTCACGAACACCGCCCGCCCAGCCGGGGCTTGGCGCAGCAGCGGGTCGCAGCCGCGGATCAACCGCCACGCCGCGGACAGGTTCACCGCCACCACGTCGGTCCAATCCGCTGGCAGAATATGCCCGACCGGGGTCAGTTGCCCCAGCGCGCCGGCGCAGTGCACCAGCACATCCAGCCGTCCGAACCGTTGATAAATACTGGGAGCCAGCACATCCAACTTCTCGCCTTCCCGCAAGTCCAGCGGCAACAGCGTCGCGGTGCCGCCGACGGAGCGGATGGCGTCGTCGGTTTCCTCCAGCCCGCCCTGCGTGCGGGCGGTAATCACCAGATGCGCCCCCAGCCGAGCCAACGCCACGGCCGTGGCCGCACCGATGCCGCGGCTGGCGCCGGTCACGAGCGCCACTGAATCTTTCAGCGGAGGGGACATCACTTCGCCGCGGCGAGCAGGCTGAGCTGCCGTTCGGTGTTTATCCCGGCATCGGGCAGCTCAATGGGGTAGTCGCCGGTAAAACAGGCGTCGCAATAATGCGGCGCAGCGGCATCCCGCCCCAGCTTGCCCAGCGCTCGGTACAACCCGTCGATGGAAATAAAGGCCAGGCTGTCGACCCCGATCAGCGCCGCCATTTCCGCCACGCTGTGTTGGTGCGCCATCAGCTTCTCCTTCTCCGGCGTGTCGATGCCGTAGAAGCAGGAATGCGTCGTGGGGGGCGAGGAAATGCGCATATGCACCTCAGCGGCACCGGCGTTGCGTACCATCTCCACGATCTTCTTGCTGGTGGTGCCGCGCACGATCGAATCGTCGACCAGGATCACGCGCTTGCCCTCCAGCACCGGCCGGTTGGCGGAGTGCTTCAGCTTGACGCCGAGATTGCGGATTTGGTCGGTCGGCTCGATGAATGTGCGGCCAACGTAGTGATTGCGGATGATACCGAGTTCGAAGGGGATGCCGCTTTCCACCGCGTAGCCCATCGCGGCGGGTACGCCTGAGTCGGGCACCGGCACGATGACGTCCGCGCTCACGGGGGATTCCCGCGCCAGTTCGGCGCCGATGGCCTTGCGGGCGCTGTAGACGGGCATGCCCTCCATCACCGAGTCCGGGCGGGCGAAGTAGATGTATTCGAACACGCAGAACCGCTCGCGCGTCGGCCTGAAGGGTTTGATGCTGCGCACGCCGGCGTTGTCGATCACCACGATTTCGCCGGGGTCCACGTCGCGGACGAAGTCGGCTCCGACGATGTCGAGCGCACAGGTCTCCGACGCCAGAACCCAGCCGCCCTGCTCGTGCCCCGGAACGCGGCCCAGTATCAGCGGCCGCACGCCCAGGGGATCGCGCACCCCGATCAGCGCGTCGTTCGACAGCGCGACCAGGGAGTAGGCGCCGATGACCTGCTTCAGTGCGTCGATCAGCCGGTCTTCCACGGTGGAATAAAGGCTGATGGCGATCAGATGAACGAAGACCTCGGAGTCCGTGGTGGACTGGAACAGGCAGCCGCGCCGCACCAATTGCTTGTGCAACACATGTGCGTTGGTCAGGTTGCCGTTATGCGCCACCGCGAAGCCGCCGAATTCAAAGTCGGCATATAGCGGCTGCACGTTCCGGAGAATGGTCTCGCCGGTCGTGGCATAGCGGTTGTGGCCGATGGCGTTGCGGCCTGGCAGGCCGGCCATCGTACGCGGATCGCTATAAGCGTCCCCAACGAGGCCCAGGGCTCGGTGGGAGTGGAATTTTCCGCGGTCATAGCAGACGATGCCGGTGGCTTCCTGGCCGCGGTGCTGCAGCGAATGCAGACCCAGCGCGGTGACCACCGCCGCGTCCGGCACGTTCCAGATGCCGAAGACGCCGCATTCTTCATGCAGCGAGTCGTCGTCGATGCATTGGGTGGCGAAGGCCATGCCTCGGTTCTCCTGGTTGCCGCTACTTGCCGGACGTCGCTCTGCCAAGCGGGTTGGCGTGCAGCAAAGAGTCGGATGACGGATTCTGCCCGCCGGGTGGCGGGTAAAGACGGGGCCGGTATTCTTCGGGCAGGATTTTTTCCCGTACCCAGACGGCGCCAGAGTACACCAGCGGCAGGCAGCGCGCCTCCTTTACCGGGTCGGGCCAGTGATCGATGGAGGTTGTCATACCCGCCAACATATAGGCGGCGATTACCAACAATGCACCGCGCCCCAGTCCGAAAACCAAGCCGAGGGTGCGATCGACGCTGCCCAGCGCCGTGGTCTTGACCACCGAACTGATCGAACGTGCGATCAATTTCAGAATGATCAGCGAGATCAGCAGCCGCACCACGAAGCTGGCCGCCGTGGCGATCTGCGGATCGGAAATCCATTGTTGGGCGACGTCACGTCCCCATGCCTGGCCGCCCGCGGCGATCGCCACCGCGCCGATCCAGGCGCCGATGCTCAGAACTTCCCGCACCAACCCGCGCATGCACGCGAGCAAGCCCGAGAGCGCCATCACGCCCAGAACGACCAGATCAACCCATGTCATGCGACCGCCACATACCGCCCGCGCGGGTTATCGTCCGGCTTGGTCCGGACGCCAACCCCAGTCTACCCATTCTTTGCCGATTCTGGAGCAAAGCGCGCGACGAGGTCGGTAATGTGGCCGATTTCCTCCAATCGCAGCCCTTCCGGCGCCGCCAGCTTGCGGTTGCCGTGCGCCAGCCGGCGGGGCAGGGCGGCCGAGTCGAAGCCGAGCTTGGCGGCTTCCTTGAGGCGGGCTTCGGCCTGGGCGACCTGGCGGACTTCGCCGGACAGGCCGACTTCGCCGAAATAGACCATGCCGGGACTGGTGGGCTTGTCGAACGCGGCGGAGGCGATGGCGGCGGCAATCGCCAGATCGGCGGCGGGTTCGTTCACCCGCAGACCGCCGGCGATGTTCAAATAGACGTCGGTCTGGTTCATCCGTACGCCCGCGCGGGTTTCCAGCACCGCGAGCAGCATGCCGAGGCGGCCACCGTCCCAGCCGATCACGGACCGGCGGGGGGAGCCGCCGGGGTTGGGGGCGAGCAGGGCCTGGACTTCCACCAGCACGGGGCGGGTTCCCTCCAATCCGGCGAAAACCGCGCTGCCGGCGATGTTGCCGCGGCGTTCGGCGAGGAACAGGGCGGAAGGGTTGGGGACTTCGGCAAGTCCGCGTTCGGTCATCTCAAACACGCCGATCTCGTCTGTCGCGCCGAAGCGGTTCTTCACGGCGCGCAGGATCCGGAACTGGTGGCCGCGATCGCCTTCGAAATAGAGCACGGCGTCGACCATGTGCTCCACCACGCGCGGGCCGGCCAACGAGCCGTCCTTGGTGACGTGCCCCACCAGCACCAGGCTGAACGTGCCGGTTTTCGCCAAACGGATCAGCTCGAAGGAGCAGGCCCGCACCTGCGCCACGGTGCCGGGGGCGCTCTCGATGGAGTCCAGCCACATGGTCTGGATGGAGTCGATCACCACCAGGGCTGCGTCCTTGGTCTGCTCCAGGCTGGCGATGATATCGCGCACGTTGACGGCAGCGGCGAGCTCGATGGCGGTGTCGGAGACGCCCAGACGGCGGGCGCGCAGGCGCACCTGCTCGATGGATTCCTCGCCGGAGACATACAGCACCCGCCGGCCGGAGCGGGCGAGTTGCGCGGCGGCTTGTAGCAAAAGCGTAGACTTGCCGATCCCGGGATCGCCGCCGACCAGCACCACCGACGACGGCACCAGCCCGCCGCCGAGGACGCGGTCCAGCTCTGGAATGCCCACCGGCGCGCGCGGCGGCGGTTCGGCCGTGCCGGCCAGGCCCACGAACGCGACCCGCTTGCCCGCCGAAGCCTTCCCGGCCGGGCCGGGGCGGGCAGCGAGGGTTTCCTCCTCGATGGTGTTCCACTCGCCGCAGGTCTCGCACTTGCCGGCCCATTTCAGGGTGACGGCGCCGCAGGACTGGCAGACGAAGCGGGTGACGGGTTTGGCCAATGCGGGGTCCTATTCGGGCGCGGCGGTCAGCATCGCCTGCCCGCCAGAGGGATCATTGACGGTTGCCGCCAGGATTCGCCAGGACCGCTCGGCGTGGGTCGCCAGATACTCCCGAAAGTGCAGATCCTTGGCCGCGGTGTCGTCCCGGTCGATGGCGAGCCGGAAGGCGACACCGGCTTGCTTGAGGCCGAGTTCCAGGGACTGGGCCACGTCGGCGGATGCGGCCTTGTCGGTTACGGCCGAACAAATCCCGTCGTCGGAGGACGTCAGCACGAGTTTGGTGCCGGGGGTGGAGGCGTCGAACGCTCGGCCGGGCGCGTTGTGGAGGAAGGTCTTGGTGACGGGGTCCGGCAGGTCGGGGAGGGCGTTGTCTTTGGCCCAAGCGCGCAGGGCTGCCGGGCTGCCGGCGAAGGGGAGGCAGCCCTGGATGAAGAGGCCGGCCAGTTGGTCCGTGATGGCGGGTTCGGCGGCGTGGGCGGGGAGGGCGACCAACATCACGAAAAACAACCCGGCAAGGGTCTCAAGAAACCCGTCAGGGTCGGGCTTGACCCGACCACCTCCGGAAACCGACGCACAGTGCGTCAACGTGCCACATTGGCCGGGGGTGGACGGGTCAAGCCCGACCATGACGGTTGGGCACGCCGCCACTATCGCCGCAACTCCATCTGAATCGGCCCCTCGCGCCGCCCGTGGGTGAACTGGTCGACTTCCGGGTTGCCGCTGTCCATCAAATGTGCGGCCGGCCCATTCCAGACGATCCGGCCCTTGTGGATCATCGCCGCCGTATCCCCGATGCGCCGCGCACTCGCCATGTCGTGGGTGATCGCCACCGCGGTGCTCCCCAGCTTCTTCACGCAATCCACGATCAATCCGTCGATCACCGCCCCCATGATGGGGTCCAGCCCGGTCGTTGGCTCATCGAAGAACAGGATGTCCGGACGGGCCGCGATGGCGCGCGCCAGGGCCACGCGCTTCTGCATGCCGCCCGATAGCTCCGCCGGGGACAAATCTCCCACGCTGGCGGCGAGGCCGACCTGCGCCAGGAACTCGGCCGCCTTTTCGCGACCCTGAGCGCGGGCGATTTTACGCTGCGCCAGCAGGCCGAACACCACGTTCTCCCAGACCGGCAAACTGTCGAAGAGTGCACCGGCCTGAAACAGCATGCCGATGCGCGCGCGGGCCGCCGTTTGCTCGCTATAGGGCAGGGTGGTGATGTCCCGCCCGTCGATCTCGATGCTGCCGGAGTCCGGGGCTATCAGGCCGATGATGCATTTCAGCAGCACCGACTTGCCGGAGCCGGAGCCGCCGATCACCACGAGCGAGGTGCCGGGCATGACGTCGAGGTCGATGCCGTCGAGCACGACCTTGGGGCCGAAGCTCTTGCGTAGGTTGCGGAGGCGGATTTTGGGGATGGGGTCGGTCATCGGGCGGTGTTGTGCCATGCCACGGGGCGAGGCGCCACGGTCACTTCCCCCAGCGCAGCACCGCCGCGTCCAGCCGCCGCGCGATGGCGATCAGCCCGGCCCGCGCCTCGGGCCGTAGCGGCGGGATCGGATGCCGGAGTGCGTCAGAGGCGATCACCCCGCCTTCCTTCATCAGCGCCTTCGCCGCCGCCAGGCCGCATTGCCGGTTCTCGTAATTGATCAGCGGCAGCCAGCGTTCGTAGGCCACCGTCGCTTCCTCCCGCTTGCCGGCGAACCAGGCATCGGTGATCTGCCGGATCCCATCCGGGTAGCCGCCGCCGGTCATCGCGCCGGTGGCGCCGGCTTCCAGATCGGCGAGCAAGGTGATCGCTTCCTCGCCGTCCCAGGGGCCGACGATAGAATCCCCGCCCAGGGCGATCAGGTCGCGCAGCTTGGCGGCCGCCTGCGGGGTCTCGATCTTGAAGTAACCGACGTGCTCGATCTCCTTCGCCATACGGGCGAGGAACGAGGCCGAGAGCGGCGTGCCGGCGACCGGGGCGTCCTGAATCATGATGGGGATGCCGATGGCGTCCGAGACAATGCGGTAGAATTCGAAGATGCCAGGCTCGGCCACCCGGATGGTGGCGCCATGGTAGGGCGGCATAATCATCGCCATCGCCGCCCCGGCATCCTGCGCGCGGCGGCTGCGTTCGGCGCAGACGCGGCTGCTGAAATGCGTGGTGGTGACGATGACCGGCACGCGGCCGTCGACGTGCTTCAGCATGACGTCCATGAGGGTCTCGCGCTCGTCGTCGGACAGCACGAATTGTTCCGAGAAGTTGGCGAGGATGCACAACCCCTCCGACCCCGCGTCGATCATGAAGTCCGCCGCGCGGCGTTGCCCGTCCAGATCGAGGCCGCCGCGGTCATCGAAGATCGTGGGTACGACGGGGAAGACGCCGCGCATGGTTTCACTGGGGGGCATGTCGGTTTCCTTGCCGTTTTCGCCAGCCGGGCACCGAACCCGGCGATGCGGCGCACAATCCGTCCGGGGCACGCCGGTGTCCAGGCATCGCGTCGCGCCCGCGGAAAACGAATCGGCTTTCTATCGTTCGGCAAGCGGCCCAAGATCGTGCCGAAAACGCAGGAGGATACGAACATGCCCGGAATGTCGGTGTCCAAAATCCTGCTGAATCTGGGCATCATGGGGAAGCAACGACCGACCTTATGGGCGCGACCGGCGGCGGGGGCTGAGGCGGGTAGTCCGAATTCAGAGGTCCGGTGTCCAGACATCGGGCACGAAGACGTAACCCGATTGCGCCTTCGCCACATGGCCGAAGCAGGGGAAATCCAAATGCATGCCGGCGACCATCAGGCGGTCGGCGGTAACCATGTCCATGATCCGCTGCCGGGTGGCGATGGCCTGGGCGCCGTCGATGTCGAAGCCCATGCCCGCTTCCGGCCGAGCGAACTGGATGCCCGGCATGTGCACGATGTCGCCCCAGATCAGCAGCGAGGCACCGCCGGACGCAATCAACCAGCCCGAATGGCCAGGGGTGTGGCCGGGCTCCGGCATGATGGAGATGCCCGAAATGGCTTCTCCGGCGGTCAGCAGCTTTGTGCGGTCGGCGTAAGCGGCGATGGTGGTGCGCGCCAATTGGATAAAACCCTTGTCCTGGTCGGTGGTCGCGCCCGCGAGCGTGGCGTCGTCGCCCCAGTATTTGTGGTCGTCGGCATGTACGACCAGCTCCGCGTTCGGGAACACCGACTTGCCCGCGCCATCGACCAAGCCGCCGACATGATCCGGGTGCAGATGGGTGCACAGCACGGTGTCCACGTCCCCCGGCTTGATGCCCAATGCCGCCAGGTTGCCTGCGAGGTTGCCCAGCGCCGGCCCGAACACCCCGCCGCAGCCGCTGTCCACCAGGATGGTGCGGTCCTCGGTCTGGATCAGGAAGCTGTTCACCGCCAGCTTGGGCGGGATGGCGCGGAAGCGGTCGCGGTGCATCTGCTCGGCCGTGCCGGTCTCGAACGCGGCAAGCATGGCGAACGAACCCTCGAACATGCCGTCGTTCAGCGCGGTGACCAGGATATCGCCAACCGCCTTGTGGTGGATGCCCGGGGCCTGGCGGGACGGGTGAGGGGTTTGGGTCATGCGGGCTCTCCGGAGAGGTCTGGCAATAATTTGCCCAGAATGCGGGGCGGCAGCAAGCCCGCGATGTGGGCGAGGGCGGCCATCCACCAGGGGAAGGCCACCCGGATTTTGCCGGCGGCCCCCCTCAGAATGATCCGGCCGCTCGGTGCGGCGAGGGTCTGGGTCAACGCCGCCCCTATGCCGGAGGACCCGCCGGTGATCGGCACGGATTTGTATAGGGTCATGCGGGCAGGCTACTCTGGAGGCCACACGCATGGAACGACGGAGACGCACACGATGCCCCCCCTGGACGCCTCCATCCTGCCCGCCGGCATCCGAGCGCGCTTTGTCGATGGGATCAACGGCTTGCGGATGCATGTGCTGGAAGCCGGGTTCGAGACCCATGGGCGGGAATGCGTGCTGCTGCTGCACGGGTTCCCGGAACTGGCGTGGTCCTGGCGCAAGGTCATGCCGGCGCTGGCGGCGGCGGGCTACCACGTGGTGGCACCGGATCAGCGCGGCTACGGCCGCACCTCGGGGTGGAGCGCGGATTACGACGGGGATTTGCGGCCGTTTCATATGCTCAACCTGACGCGGGATGCGCTGGGGCTGGTGTTCGCGCTGGGCTACCGGTCGGTGGCGGCGGTGGTGGGGCACGATTTCGGGGCCTCGGTCGCCGCGTGGTGCGCGGTGATCCGGCCGGATGTTTTTGCCCGCGTGGCGCTGATGAGCGCGCCTTTCGCGGGGCCTCCGTCGATCCCGTTCGGCGGGGAGCAGCCTCGGTCCGCGCCGGATATTCATGCGGCAATGGTGGCGCTGGAGCGGCCGCGAAAGCACTATCAGTGGTACTACGCCACGCGGCCGGCGAACGAGGACATGTGGCACTGCAAGCAGGGCGTGCACGATTTTCTGCGGGCTTATTACCACCACAAAAGCGCCGATTGGGTGGAGAACAAGCCGTTCCGGCTGGCGTCCTGGAGCGCCGGGGAGTTGGCGAAGATGCCGACCTACTACATCATGGACGCCGGTGAGGACATGGCGGCGACCGTGGCGCATCATATGCCCTCGGGCGAGGCCGCATGGCTGACCGAGGCTGAGTTGCGGGTCTATAGCGACGAATATGCCCGGATTGGGTTCCAGGGCGGGTTGCAGTGGTACCGGTGCCGGACCGAGGGCGTGGGAGTGTCGGAGTTGCAATTGTTCTCCGGCCGGACGATCGATATTCCGTCGATGTTCGTTGCTGGGAAGAGCGATTGGGGGGTGTACCAGACGCCGGGTGCCTTCGAGCATATGCAGGGTGGGGCATGCACGCGGATGGTTGGTTGCCATTTGCTGGACGGCGCTGGGCACTGGGTGCAGCAGGAGCAGCCGGAGCGGGTGACTGAACTGCTGTTGGGATTTCTGAGGTAGCCCTGCTAAACCCCGCCGCATGAGCAATCCAATCGCCTCCCCAGTGGCCTCCCCAGTGGCCTCCATGACCGGTTTCGCCCGCACCGAAGGGCTGATCGGCAACCTCGCCTGGGTCTGGGAACTGCGCAGCGTCAACGGACGCGGCCTCGAACTGCGCTTCCGCCTGCCCAACGGGTGGGAGGCGTTGGAGCCCGCCTTCAAGGACTCCGCCGCCAAGGCGCTGAAGCGGGGCAATGTCACCGCCAACCTCAACATCAGGCGCGACAGCGAGACCAGGCTGGCGCTGGACCCCGTCGTGCTGGATCAGGTTTTGGCACTCGCGATGGACCTGCATGGGCGCATCCCCGGCTCCCCCCCGCCGCGGGCCGAGGCGCTGTTGGCGCTGCCCGGTGTGATGCGTCAGGCCTCGGCCGATCCGGCCGAGGAACGCGCCGCCGCCAATGCCCCGGTGCAGGCCGGTTTCACCCAGGCGCTGGCCGATCTGGTGGTCTCCCGGCAGGCCGAGGGTGCTCGGCTGGCCGAAACCCTGCGTGGCCAGTTGGCGGAAATCGCCACTTTGCGCGATTTGGCGGCGGAACAGGCGGCCGATCAACCGGCGGCGCATCGTACGCGGGTCATGGAAAATCTGGTCGCCCTGTTGCGCGAGTCTCCGTCCCTCCCCGAGGAACGCATCGCGCAGGAAGTCGCACTGCTCGCCTCCCGCTCCGACGTGCGGGAGGAGCTGGATCGGTTGTCCGCCCACATCGCCGCCGCGCACGCGCTGTTGGACGAAGGCGTGAACATCGGCCGCCGCCTGGACTTCCTGGTGCAGGAGTTCAACCGCGAGGCCAACACTCTGTGTAGTAAGTCAGCGTCTGTGGCATTGACGGCCACCGGCCTGAAGATCAAGGCCACGATCGAGCAGCTGCGCGAGCAAGTGCAGAACATCGAATGACCGAGATTGCCCGCCGTGGCTTGTGCCTGGTGCTGTCGGCCCCCTCCGGCGCCGGGAAGACCGCGATTTCCGACGCGCTGCTGGCGTCCGAACCGCGGTTGCGGCGGTCGGTCAGCGTGACAACCCGAGCGCCGAGGCCGGGGGAAATCGACGGTGTCAGCTACCATTTCATGACCCAGGCCGCTTTCGATCAAGCGGAAAAGAACGGGGAATTGCTGGAATGGGCTCAGGTCCTGCAAGGCACCCATTGCTACGGCACGCCGCGTAAGCCCGTGGAAGACGCGCTGGCCGCTGGCGACGACCTGATCTTCGACATCGACTGGCAGGGTTTTCGCGCGCTCCGGGACAAACTGCCCGGCGACGTGCTCGGCGTCTTCATCCTGCCGCCCGACCTCGCCACCCTGGAATCCCGCCTGAAGGGCAGGGGAGGCGACAGTGCGGCAGAAATCGCCCGCCGCATGCGCACCGCCCAGGACGAGATTGCCCATTGGCGGGAGTTCGACCACGTCGTGGTGAACGAGCACCTGCCCGACGCGGTGAACGCGGTGCGTTCGGCGTTGCACGCTGCCCGTTCCGTCACCCAGCGGATGACGGGCCTCGCCGGGTTCGTCGCGGGGCTGGGTGCGTAACAAAACGAGAGGACACACCATGCCCAGCTTCGGACGTTACAGCGAACTCACCCTCGATCAGATGACCGCCGAGCAGAGGGAGGCTTACAGCTACCTGATGGATGGTCCGCGCGGCCGGCTGCCGGGGCCGTACAAGGTGTGGATTCACAATCCCAAGCTGGTGCATGCCGCCGATCCCCTCGGCCGCCATTTTACGCCTGGCCAGTACTCGCTGTCCGAACGGGAGCGGGAAATCGCGGTGGTGGTGATCACCAACAAATGGGCCTCCGATTATCCCGCCACGGCGCACGAAAAGCGCGGCAAGGAAGTCGGTCTGACCGCCGCGCAGGTGGAAGCGATGGCCGCCGGCCTGCCCACCTCGTTCGACGATCCCCGCGAGCAGGCCGTCTATGAGGTCGCCGTTTCCTTGGCCAACAATCGCATCGTCACCGAGGGCCTGTATGCCCGCGCCGTCGATTTGCTTGGGCACCCCGGCGTGTCGGATGTCGTTACGCTGATGGGATATTACACGGCGGTGTCGCTGACAATGAACTTCTACGCCGTACCGGCCGGGACGCCGGGGATTTCCCGGTAGCACCCAGCCCGTGACAACCATGACGGCAGCGGCAATTCTGCGCCATCTGGCGTTCGCGGCGTTGCTGGCCCTGTTCTCCGCCGGCATTGTGCGCGCCATGATCGCCGTGCGGGTGATGGACACGCCCGATTCCCGCAAGGCGCACGACCGCCCCACCCCGAAAGGCGGTGGGGTGGGCATCGTGCTGGCGTTTCTTTTGGGCATCGCGATCCTATATCGTTTCGCCGAATTCGCCCGTCTGGCGGACCCATATTTTCGCGGCGTGATCGAGGCCTCGGTCGCCATCGCCGTCGTTGCCTTCTTCGACGACCTCTACGATTGGCCCTTCATGGTAAAACTTGGCGCCCAGGTGCTGGCCGCGGCGGTGGCGGTGAGCAGCGGGCTGTATATCGAGGATTACCGCCTCCCCTACATCGGAGCGGTGCCGATCGGTTGGCTGGGCGTTCCGATCACGGCGGTGTGGCTGCTGTTCACCACCAACGCGATGAACTTCATCGATGGGCTGAACGGCCTGGCGAGCGGCGTGTCGCTGATCGCCTGCTTGTTCCTGGCCGGCATCGCGGCGGTGCACGGCAGTTGGTTCGCCTACGCCGCCTGCGGGTTATTGGCGGCCGGAATCGCCGGATTTCTGCCGTTCAATTTCCCCAAGGCCCGCATCTTCATGGGCGATGTGGGCAGCCAGTTCTGCGGGTTTATGCTGGCGGTTCTCGCCGTGGTAGCCGGCCGGATCGAGGGCGTGCCCCTGTCCTTCATGCTGGTGCCCCTGCTGCTGTCGGGCGTGCTGTTCGACGTGGCGTTCACCCTGGTCCGCCGCGCCTGGCAGGGCGAAGCGGTGACCAAGCCCCACCGAGGCCACCTTTACCAGATCGCCCATCGCAGCGGTGTGCCGCCGGTGGCGGTCGCGCTGATCCATTGGGGTTTCGCCGTGTTCGGCGGCCTGTGCTGCCTGCTGTTCATCGTTGAGCCTCGGGTCGTGAAGCCCATCGTCGCGTTGCTGCCGTTGCTGCCGCAGCTTGGCTGGACCTGGTACGTGGTCCGGCGCGCTCGGGCGGTTGGCCTGGGCCGCTGGGGTTAGGGCGCGAACCCGGTTTTGGTGCGGGTATATTCCAAGCGATAGACGCCCCGTTCATACGGCCCCGTCGCTCCGGCGCCGGTCATCGCGCGATCCAGCATGATCTGGGACAGGGCTCCCGCGTCGGTCGCCTCAATCATGATGAAGCAGTCGGGCGGAGGTTGGATGTCGGTGCGCCCCTGGTATTCGACCGTCCGAGCGGAGGAGGCCGCGGCGTCCCCCTGGCAGAAATGCGCCCCGGTTACCCGAGCGCCTTGCCCTGCCGCGCGTACCAACGCCCGAAGGCCAGGAATGTGCTGCGCGTCGCACCCGAACCGAATGGTCAGCATGACCCCGCCGCCGCCCGGTCCATGGCTGACCAGCACCCGAGACAGCGCTCGGAATGTGTTCTGAAACCGCGACGTGACGTGCGCGGTCGCCGGAGTCGGGTCGTTCAACCGGTTGGCGTAGTCGCTGCCCTGCGCGACTTGCATGGTGTCGAGCTCGTACAGCGTGAAAAATTCCGGCTTCGTCGCGGGATCGATGGCGATATACCGCCGCCCCCGCCGGAAGCCGGGGATGCCCACGCGCTCGGGCATGTGCTCGTTGATGTGCCAGTCGTAGAACTGCTCCCGCGTTTCGGCGGGAATGTCGTTCCAGATCGCGACCACGGCTTCGCCGGCTAGCATGAGGGTGTCCCTGAAGGTTTATCGAGCGACGTGTTTGTCGCCTGACTGGTCCCGGGACGCAATCGCGTGGGCAGAAACGCCTTCATACCCCGCCGGCGCCATGGCTTCCGGCGATGCCTCCGCCACCGTCCGCAGAAACGTGGGGAAATCCGCGAACCGCACGACCAGCGCGATATCGAGTTTCTCCGCGATATCCAGCAGGGTTTGCAGCGTCAGCTTGCCGTAGTCTTCGTTCTCCAGCCGGGAGACCACACTTTGCGGTTTGCCGATCAGCCGCCCGAATTCCCGTTGGGAGCGGTTGCCCCGCAGCGCCCGGATCTGGTCCGCCAGATAAGCTCGTAGCCCATGCACCATATAGGACGCGCGGAATTCACGGTTGTCCAAGGTGTTAGTGGACTGTGTATCCGCCCCAGAGGCGGGTGCGTCGCTGGTCATGTTCGATCTCGATCCGCCGAATCTGGGCCTGCCGGCAGGCCAGCCGATAACTGGGGTCCGCGTCCTTCGCGAAGGGGTAGACCAGGGTAAAAAACCGTCTCCGAGCCCCGAGCAGGGTGCGCCGTGCAACAGGGCGTAGGGTTTGCGCCGCCAGTAATGCGCCGGTCGGCGGCGCAAAGCGTCGATCGTCGCCGCGATCGCGCCTTGCACTCCAGGGGTTTGCTGTCCGTACCATCGTGCGATCTCATTCTGTCCGTCCGCCGATACATAGCAGCGGAACGTCACCGCATCAATCGCTATTTTGCTATCATATGTCATCCCGACGGAATTTTCATCCGATCCGCCCTCTTCAATGACAGAAATTCCTGAACAACCCATGAACGCCGGCCGGAAAATCTGCGCCTCGGCCCCTCTCGACCGCGCCGTCCTTATCGCCTAACCTCTTCCTCAGCCGTCCCCGGACACCCCGGGGCCGGAAGCGCGAGCATGAACTAACTCGGGAGCGATGATGACAAGTCTCAGCTATGCCGCACCCACTTCGGTGGACGCAGCGGTTAAACTTTTGGCCGGCGCCTCTGGCCTGGCCAAGGTCCTTTCAGGTGGGACCGATCTTCTGGTGCAGATGCGGGCAGGCCGGCTGAAGCCGGAACTGATCGTCGATACCAAGAAGATCCCCGGGATCATCGGCATCCGTGAGGAAAACGGCGGCTACGTCATTGGCGCCGGCACTCCCGGTGCGGTGGTCGAGGCGCATGCCGGCCTGAACAAGGCGTGGCCCGGTGTGGTCGAAGCGCTCGATCTCATCGGCTCCACCCAGGTGCAGGGCCGTTGCTCGCTCGCGGGCAACCTGTGCAACGCGTCTCCTGCCGCGGACAGCGTCCCGGCGATGTATGCCGCCGGTGCCACAGCCGTGATCGTCGGCAGTGCGGGCAAGCGCGAAGTGCCGGTCGAGAGCATCCCGACCGGGCCTGGTCGTATTTCGCTCGCCAAGGATGAGTTCATCCTGGAATTCAAGCTGCCAGCCCGTCCGGCCCGCTCCGGCGATGCCTATCTGCGTTTCATTCCGCGCACGGAAATGGACATCGCGGTGGTCGGTTGCGGCATTAGCGTGACGCTGGACGCCAACGGGGTTTGCACCGCCGCCCGCTGCTCGTTGGGCGCCGTGGCGCCGACCGTGCTGCTGGTGAAGGAAATGGCCGACGTGCTGGTCGGGCATAAGCTCGACGCCGACACGCTGGCGAAGCTGGACGCCGCGGCGCAGGCCGCTGCCAAGCCGATCAGCGACAAGCGCGGCACCGCCGAGTACCGCAAGAAAATCTCCGGCGTTCTCGCCCGTCGTGTGGCGCAGATCGCTTTCGACCGCGCCTCTGGCAAAGCGACAGGGAAGACCCACTAACATGAGCAAGACACACGTTACCGCCACCATCAATGGCGAAGCCGCCGAGTTCCTGTGCGAAACCCAGCAGACCATGCTGGACGTGCTCCGTGACGTTGTCGGCCTGACCGGTGCCAAAGAAGGCTGCGCATCCGGCGACTGCGGCGCATGCTCCATCCTGGTCGACGGCACCCTGGTGTGCTCGTGCCTGATGCTGGGCGTCGAAGCCGAGGGTACGGCGATCACCACGATCGAAGGCATCGCCCAGGGCGACCACCTGCACCCGATCCAGCAGAAGTTTCTGGAGCACGCTGCCCTTCAATGCGGGTTCTGCACCCCGGGCCTGATCGTCGCCACCAAGGCGCTGCTCGACGAGAATCCCAACCCGACCGAAACCGAAGCCCGTTACTGGCTCGCCGGTAACCTCTGCCGCTGCACGGGCTACGACAAAGTCATTCGCGCCGTCATGGATGCAGCCGCCGTTATGCGAGGGGAGACTGTCTAAATGAACTATTTGTCGGGCGACCTGAAGGTCGTGGGAACCCGCCCCATCCGT